>JAFSBS010000117.1 GCA_017437165.1 Clostridia bacterium | reverse complement strand
TGGAAGCTGGCCGGCTGTCCAATGCAGAGGGCAATTTGAAATATGTCGATTTTTTGCTTTACACAAATCAAATTCAAAAAAAGCATTACTGTTAAGAATCAATACAGTTTCATTACAGTCACCAATTGCGTTTTTTACACTACCTGCACTACCATAAAAAGCTTCCTCTATTACTGTTGTTACGGGAATTCCTTTATATTGAAAATCAGGAAACATTATTTCAATCTGTGATGATTTGTACTTCAAAATAAGTATAATTTCTGAAACACCTGAATCCAACAAGTTATCCAAAACATAAAAAAGAATCGGTTTTCCCACTAACTCTAATTTACCTACCGGTAAATTGCAGGTTAAAGGGCGAAGCATAGCACCTTCATCACACACCATAACAACTGCTTTCATTTTAATACCACCCATAAACAATATTTAATGAAAGTATTTACAATAAAAGATAAAATAAACATATTTTTTTAAAAAAGTATTTATATTCTATATGGTTTGTGGTAAAATGAAATAAACAAAAAAAGGAAACAACTCATGAAAAAGATAGAAATTTTTACAGACGGGGCTTGTTCAGGAAACCCCGGCCCCGGTGGTTGGGGTGCAATTTTAAGATTCAACGGAAAAGAAAAAGAACTTTCAGGTGGTGAAAAAGACACCACAAACAACAGAATGGAATTAACGGCAGTTATAAAAGCTCTCTCCGCTTTAAAAGAGCCTTGCGAAGTTACGCTTACAACAGACTCTAAATATGTCTGCGACTCTATAACAAAAGGTTGGGTTTATTCGTGGCAAAAAAATAATTGGAGAAAAGCAGACAAAAAGCCTGCTTTAAATGTTGATTTGTGGGAAGAACTTTTACCTCTTTTAGAAACACATAACGTTACTTTCAACTGGGTAAAAGGTCACAATGAGCATCCGGAAAACGAGAGATGTGACAAGTTAGCGGTTGGGGAATATCAGCAGTATCTTTAATTCGTAATGCGTAATGCGTAATTCGGAATTGAAGGAAACGCTTCGCGTTTGATTGTAATTATATGGGGTGAACAATATGAAAATTCATTATCTTGGAATTTATGAAAAAAATAAAGACAGAGTCACTGATTTTGATTATCTTTCACCAAAGCACAACCCCAATGCGCAAAGGGCTCCAAAACTACCTAAATGCTACGGCCTGATTGTTGCACTGCTTAATATTGTTATAGGTTTATCACTTTTTATATTTACTATATATTACGGAAAACTCAATATTTCAGACAAACACGATGTATTTTATATGTTAATAGCAGCGATTTTGTCACTTTTGCTTACATATTTACACGAATTCATACACGCTCTTTGTATGGGTGGAGATGTCATTATGTTCACGTCTATGAAGAATATGTGCCTAATGGTTAATAGTTATAGAGAATACACTAAAACACATTACATTATTATGAAATTGCTCCCGAATATGATATTAGGATTTATACCTTTTATTATTTTCTTGATATTCCCTGAATTTGCTTTTGTTGGTTTAATCGGAGCATTACAAATAAGTACTGGTATTGATGACTATCTAAAAGCTCTGCGTTGCATATTACATCTCCCTAAGGGATGGAAAATTTACTCGCATAAAGATGGGCTGTTTTGGTATAAACCAGATGAGAGCGAGTTGGATTAGTTGCAAGTGTGCAAGTAGGTGTTAGGAATCAGGGATTAGATATCATATAAATAAGTCTCATCCTATCATTTTTTGTTCACAAAAAATTTTAAATGATAGAATGAGCCTATTTCTTCGTAGGGGATAAGTTGTGCTCTCCCGCGACAACGCATTGTTTAATAGAATGCATTTGAAACGAAACTATAAACCATAATTTATTACACTCGATTGGCTTATTATAATAAACAAACTAACTCCCTTTTAGAAACACATAACGTTACTTTCAACTGGGTAAAAGGTCACAATGAGCATCCGGAAAACGAGAGATGTGATAAACTTGCTGTGTCAGAATACCAGCAATATTTATAAAACATAAAGGAGGATTTTTATGAAATTACATTATATGGGAAAATTTAATGGAGATGCTGAAACCTTACCAAGAGGTGAACACAAACCAAACGCTGTAAAATTCAAGGAATTTGACAGTCCCAGAAAACAGGGACTTGTTTGTAATGCTTTAGGAGTACTTATTTTTGCTCCGTTGTTTGTGCTGTATATTTTTCGTTGTGAAGAATACAACAATAATCATTTGCTTTATGGGGCTATAATAGGGCTTTTACTTACTATTCCACACGAGTTTCTGCACGCTATATGTTTCAAAAAAGATGCGTATTTATACATATTCCCGAAAGGCGGCACATTATTTGTCACCGGACCTGAAGATATGAGCAGAAAGCGTTTTATATTTTTATCTTTGTTACCTAATATAATTTTTGGATTTATACCATTTATTGTTTTCTGTATTTTCCCTGAACTTTCACTTTTCGGTGCAATCGGTCTTGCATGCATTCCGTGTGGCATCGGTGATTATTACAATGTTTTCAATTCATTAAAACAAATGCCGAAAGGTGCAAGAACCTATTTACATGGTTTCAACTCATATTGGTATATACCGCAATAAATCATAAATTCCATTTGCAAATAATATAAAAGTTCTATCATTTTCATCAACTGAAAATGATAGAACTTATCTTTTTATATATGCAACGCATCCAAAATTGTGCATTATGCATTGTGATTTATGCATTTTTATAATGCCAACGCAGTTTCGACAATTCCGAATTACGCATTACGAATTAAAGCAAAGATTCGTATTCTTCAATTTTCTTTCCGCCTCGAGCAAGATACTCTTTATAAAGCTGAGCTTTACGCTCGTCGGTATATTCATAAGACCAGAGATTGTTTATCCCCTGAAAATTTTCAAAGGTTTCATCAGGGTAAACTTTGAATTCACCTGATTTATATGGCAAGTCAATCTCAACTGTACCGTTTGAAGCAATAAAGAGATATTTTGCAATATCTGTCATAACGCGGGTTGCCTCATATCTTGGCAAATCGCCATCGTACATAATCTGCGTTGACGGAACGAGTGCAACTTCAGAATTTGTCATTCTGTAAAAGTTCGGAGTTGTACCAAAATGTGCATGGTGTGCAGACTGCATAATTTCACATTTCAAATAACCATTTTTATAACGGTTTTCTAAAATATAACTTTCTTCGTGACCTGCGTCGCCTGGGAAACACACCTTTGTATTTTCTGCAGTCATCATTAAAACAACTGAAGAATCGTTATAATTTTCATTGGATTTTGGGAACACATCTTCGTGAGAGCAAAGAACATCGAATTTTAAGTTTCTTATATAGAAAGTTTCACCTGAATGAAGTGTGAAAACTGGTATATCACTGCGTTTCTTTATAGCATTCCTGAACTGCTCGACATAACCCTTGCCTGCACCCATCCACTCACCTGCATCACGATGGTCGTAGGTAGGAAAATTGAAATAAAGACCTTCAATAATTACATCATCTGACCAATAGAGCAAAAAGTTTTTGAATTGTGTTATGTGGTCGTCGTGACCATGACTGAAAAACCAACCCGCAATTCTTATTTTTTCACCCTCGGGTGTGCGTTCTCTTAAAAATTGATGAATTCTTTCATCATCTCGGCAAGAGTAAGTATGGGCGCTATCTATAACAAAGAAAGAACCATCACAGCAACGAACTATGTAACACATACCGCAGTCAATAAGCGAGTGGTCAACTTCAAACTGCCACAATGTAGTTTTAGTTTTTCTTTCTAAATCTTTCCTTATTTCAAATTCGGGAAGATTTTTATTATTCTCTATAACTGTTCTTACAGTATTGTCACACGGGTAATAAGAACTAAAAACAAGATTTTCTCCGTTTTCAAAAACAGTTGTAAGGTTATCTTCAATATCTGTTTTATAAACTTCTTTAAAACCTTTTGATTTTATATCTTCAAGGTGTGACATATATTCATCTTTATTCACATCTTCAAAAAGCCATAGTTTTGAAGAATATGCAGAATTATATTCTGACACAGTTTTATTTTTTATTAACGGAATCATACACAGCACCTTAATTACGGTTGTTTTGTCATTGGAATTGCTTCATTTACGTGTTCAATAGTAAGATAATTGTTTCTTTCAGCATAAGCCCATTTCATATCGAAACATGGAATAATTGCATCAAGTGGTATGTAAAGTTGGGTGTTTTCTCCACGATAAACTTTTGCAGGAAGTGTAACTTCTCCGTTATTTGTCATTGCAATATTACTACCTTCTGTGAATGTAGCAGTTTTTCCGTAGATACCTAAAGTTACTTTACTTTCTTCTTTTTTTACATCGGCACCAATTGCGGTAAACATAACTGCGAGTGGCGAGAACCATATACCATCTTTAAATTCAGGAATCTGCTCACGCTCACTTAAGCCTAAACCTAAACCTTTATAGAATGTTCTTGTTCTTCTCTTAAAAATAGGTGCTAATGCTATCGGGTAAATAGTGTCGTTCTTTTTATCTATAATACATTGGTCAATAATTCTACCATCTTCAACTACTTTTGAAGTAAGAATAACTTTATCTTTAAATACTTCAACAATAGCAACTGTTGAAATTTGCTCTTCACATGGGTAATGTGCTGCGTGCCACACCTTATGGCAAGACATTGTCCCCGGTGGGTTAGAGTTACTGTTACCTAATTCATAATGGATTGTACCCTGTGAAGGTTTATCAAATAACTGTTCATTTTTTATATGGAATGTTCTTGCAAATTTATGCTCATGACCTGCAAAGAGAACATCCATTTTCTCTATACCCTCACGCATCATAGGGAAACCATCATCGTTACTGAGTTCAGGTCCCGCATAATACATTGGGAAATGGTAAGAGCCGAATTTCCATACTCTGTCAGTTGCGTCAATATCGCTGATTAACCATTCGTTAACTTTTTCAGGTTCATTTACACCAATAACATTGAAATGTGCATTACCATAGTTAAATGAATAGTTTTCAGTTTCCCATCCTTTTGGTCCGTTGAATGGGTACGAGCCTTTAAACTGTTTAGCAAAAAATTCTGCCGGTTCAGAATAATATCTTCCTATACCGTTTTTGTAATCTGCAAAACCACGATTATCGTGATTACCTAAAGTCATCATAAACGGAATATGCTCAACAACACCTTTAAGACCTGAAAATGCACCATTCCATTGAACTTCGTGCTGACCGCAGTCGGTATTGTCACCTGCAGTAAGAATAAACTTAATATCCGGATTTTCTTCTAAAACTTTATTTAAAACTGCATTAAAACTACTATAATCAGGCAAATCGTGCGGTTGACCTGATTGCTGATCAGAAACGCACATAAATTTGAAACTTTCAGCGTTTTCTTCTTCTGTAGTAAAGTAATATTCTTCGCTCCTGTGTTCATCGTTACCAACGGTATAAAAATATTTTGTACCGGGTTTTA
>JAFSBS010000116.1 GCA_017437165.1 Clostridia bacterium | reverse complement strand
AGAAACTCTGTCAGACGAAGTTACAGATGATTCCCAAGATGATTTTATAAACGTTACTTTACCTGATTTCAGGGGTATGGATATCGAAGAAATAAAAGCAAATGAAACTTATAAACAAGTGCTTATAATAAGCACTGTTTACGAAGATAGTGATAAAGAAAAAGGTACTGTTATAGCGCAGGATTTACCTGAAGGGACTGTTGTTTCTTCAATCAACAAGCGTTCAATAACTCTCAAAATCAGCGATGGTTTGTTAGTTCCTGATTTAATTGGTGAAGATGCTACAAAAGCACTTAAAACACTTACTGATAAAGGTTTTAAATATGTTGAAACCGAAGTAAGTGGTACTGCAAGCAGTGCTGAACAATCCAATAAAGTTTTCGGTATAGTTTATTACCCTGCAGAAACTGATAATTGGGAAGACTTACCGGATGACAGAAGAATAAGTGCTACACAGAAAATAGTTATATATTGTTATGGTGAATATACACCACCAACAACCGAAGAACCAACAACTGTAGAACCTACTACTGAACCCGTTACAGAAGAAGATACTATTGTTGCTGATAACGATGAAGAAGCAGAAGATGTAGTTGTTGAATAAATTTTTAAAAAAGTATTGACAAATGTAAAACTTACTGTTATTATATTTGAGCAACAAAGCAGAACATTTCCGTTCTCACCAAACGAGAGTATTGTTTGGTATATACCTTTTAGATATTACAACAGTACTGTTGTGTCTTTTAGCGTGAACGGAAATTTCGTTCACGCTAAAATTTTTCAGGAGGTGTTTTGGTATTAGCAAGGAAACAACCCAAATCAATGAAGAAATCAGAGATAAAGAAGTCAGAGTAATTTCTGCAGAAGGTGAGCAAGTTGGTATTATGTCAGCGAAAGATGCTCTTAAATTAGCAGAAAAAGCAAATCTTGACCTCGTAAAAATTGCACCGGGTGCAAATCCACCTGTTTGTAAAATTATGGACTATGGTAAATATCGCTTTGAACAAGCAAAACGCGAAAAAGAAGCGAAGAAAAACCAGAAGGTTATGGATGTTAAAGAAGTTCGTTTATCTCTCAATATTGATGTAGGCGATTTTAACACAAAAGCAAACCACGCAAGACGCTTCTTAAGTGATGGAAATAAAGTTAAAGTTTCAATTCGCTTCAGAGGTAGAGAAATGGCTCACGCTGAAAATGGTAATGTGATTATGGACAGATTTGCAGAGGCTTGTGCTGAAGTTGGTACAGTTGAAAAACCTGCAAAACTCGAGGGCCGTTCAATGCTTATGTTTCTTGTACCCAAGACAACCAAGTGATTTATTATTAAGGAGGAAAAATTATGCCAAAACTTAAAACACATTCAGGCGCTAAAAAGCGTTTCAAACTTTCAAAAAACGGTAAACCGGTACGCGGTCATGCAAATAAGTCTCACATTCTTACAAAGAAGACTACAAAACGTAAAAGAGGTCTTCGTCAGACAGCAGTTGCTGACGCAACAAACACAAAGCAAATCAAACGTCTTATTCCTTATAAATAAGATTTTCAGAACGGAGGTAAATTTAAATGGCTCGTATTAAAGGTGCGACAATGACTCGCAAAAGAAGAAATAAAGTTCTCAAATTAGCTAAAGGTTACTACGGCTCAAAGAGCAAATTATTCAAAACAGCAAAACAGGCTGTTATGAAAAGCGGTAACTATGCATATGTAGGCAGAAAACAAAAGAAAAGAGATTTTCGTCGTCTTTGGATTACAAGAATCTCTGCTGCTTGTAAGATGAATGGTATTAACTACTCAACATTCATCAATGGTCTTAAGAAAGCAAACATTGACCTTAACAGAAAAATGCTTTCAGAAATTGCAATTGCTGACCCACAGGGCTTTACTGCTCTTGTTGAAAAAGCAAAAGCTGCTCTTTAATAGTTGTTTTGAATACGCTCGGTCAGGGTTCTGACCGAGCGTTAGGCGTTTATTAAGGGGCGTAAAATTTAGTCGGAATTTGTAATATTTGAGTGCGAAATTTATTTCATAAATCGGGATGTAAAACGGTTGTAAAATAAATTTTGCATTCAATAAAGGGTAAAATTATGGAAGTTATTTCATCAAAAAGTAATGATAAAATTAAATACGCGGTAAAGTTGAGAGAGTCTGCATCATTCAGAAAAAAAGAGGAAAAATTCTTTCTTGAAAGTGCAAGACTCATAAAAGATGCGGCTATTAGCGGTGCTGAAATTGAAATGCTTTTTGTTACAGAAGATGCTAATGAAAAATATTATGATTATATAAAAGTAATTTTAAAATCAACACAAAAAGCATTTATTATTTCAACAGAAATAGCGGAGAAATTAGCTGATACCAAAACTACCCAGGGTGTTTTTGCAGTTCTCAATATGCTTGACAAATTTGCAAATATAAGTAAAATAAAATACTATGGCAAGTATGTTGCTTTAGAAGAGATTTCTAATCCTTCCAATTTTGGGGCTATTTGCCGTACTGCAGAAGCAGTAGGTCTTGATGGCATTATAATTAAAGGTGGTTGCGATGTTTATAATCCCAAGGTGCAAAGAGCATCTATGGGAGCGTTGTTCCGTCTTGACGTTATAACTGTTGATGATTTGCCTGAACTTTTTACTGAACTAAAAAACAATAATATGAAAATTTATGGTTCGGTTCCTGACAGTTCTGCAATTAAGATTACAGAAATTGATAAAACTTAAGGTATGGTCGTTATAATCGGTAATGAAGGTAACGGAATAAGTGATGAAGTGAAAGAGAATTCTACACTTGTTACTATCCCGATGAATGGTTATGCCGAGTCGCTTAATGCGGCTGCTGCCGCGACAATAATTATGTGGGAAATGATGAGATAAATGAGTATTTGTCCTACTGAATATTGGATTTGGCTTCAATGTGCTTT
>JAFSBS010000115.1 GCA_017437165.1 Clostridia bacterium | reverse complement strand
TTAAATAAATCTTTCATAAATAAAACCTCTTTTTCCACAAAATAAAGTCTGTTAATTAAATATAACTAACAACGGATTGTTGTTATTAACAAATTCAAGTATCTTTGATGATGTTACAATTTCTATAAATTCTTGATTCTGTGAAGAATCTGCCATAAACATTAAAATTGCACATACAACAAAAATAACAATTATACCTTTAAATACCCCTAATATACCACCTAAGATTTTGTCTGATTCTTTTAAAACGGGAAGTTTATTTATAATGCTTGTAAGCATCTTAACAACAATTGTTAAAGCAATTGCAAATAAAATTAATAAAGCAACAAATGTAACCGTTTCAACTAGTGGCATCATAATTTTATCAATTATATCAACCATTATTGCATCAATTAAAACATCTTTATCACTATTTGCCCTCACAACAGACTCAAGTACTTCAGTCACATTAAAGCCTAATTTTTCGGAGAATGTAACAGCACTTTCAGGTATTTTTGTAATAAGTACCTCTACTTTTTCTGATACGGTATTGTAATTATTAACTGTCGAAGACAATGTATTAGAAATTCTGTTTTTCAACATATTTCTTACAAAAGCATCGTAAGCATACTGCGAAACCGGTTCTGCAAATCTGTAAGCAAGTACACCTGAAATGAGAGTAGAAAATCCGTCAAGAAGCGCTTTAACAAAACCTTTTCTTGCACCGAGTACAACAAATAAAACTAAAACTGCAAGTAAAACTAAATCTAAAAAAATTTTCATATAAAAACCTCCTTTAAATTGTGAAGCCTAATTCAAGTTCGCTGTTACCAAATGAGTAACATCTCGAAACTGACCCAAGTGAATGAACGAAACAATATTTATCTGTCGGGTAAATTCCGTAAAGTTTACCAATAACAGTAATTTCTCCGACTTTTCTACCTTTAAGATTATATACCATTATGCTATTTTCTGCAAGAGCAAAAATATACTTATCACTCATAGACATATTTGATACTTTATAATCCAATGAAATAGACTCTTTCAATTTACCTGACGCTGAAAACAGAGAAATTTCAAAAACGTTGGCACTACCGTATTTAGCAAGACAAACTGCGTAGTTACCTTTATTATTTGAATCAACAGATATAAATTCACTGCTGAAATATTTTGTTACCTCTTTATATTCAGAACCATTTTTCTTAACCTGATAAATACCGGAATCCGAAAACGCTGTAAGTGTCGTTGAATTCGAAAACTTCAAATCAAGAAGTGCAATATCATCAAGTCTTTGTGTATTAAGCGCTTTATTATATTCAAAACCGAAGAAATGAACAGTTGAATATATAGCACCATTTTCTGCATTTAGAGTTGCAACACCTGCAAACTTACCATCATCAGAAAGGGTTATTAAAGCAATGTGTTCGTATGCGCAATTCCATTGAAAACGCACTTCGCCGGTCTTGTCAAAAACTGCTAAAACACTTGTTGATTTTTCACCTCTTAATGAAAATGCATAATTTCCATTTTTACCATATTCAGCAGTGATAATTACGCCTGCAGTATTACCGGATGAAACTTTCTGTTTGTCTGTAATGAGTATGTAACCCGTACCATTTCTGTCAAACACAACTGCTCTGTTTTCATTTATCGAAAAAGCAGGTCTCGAAAAAGTATGTTTTTCACTGAATGTCAAGTTGCCATTCGTATCATAAACTGAAACATTTTTATCGGTAAGTATCAGAAAACTTTCGCCTATAACCCCCATATTTACAACATCATCGCTTTCAATTGAAAACGGATAATTTTTACCACCACCGAAAAGGCCTGTTGAAATCCTTGCAGATATTGCATCAAACGGCAGAATTCCGACTGCTGAAAAAATAAACGTTATAAAAAATACTAAAACAAGTGCTAAAACAATAACAGAAATTGCTCTTTGTTTTGGAGAAAGTCTGTTTACACTTTTTTCTATTGAATATCCGGTATTTAATTCTTTAAGTCTTAACTTCATTCATTTCACTTCCGTAAAAAACTTTATTAAGATACAAACCATCAGGAATTGCTGTAATTCCTGCCCTTGTACGGTCACCGCATTTAATTATATCAGAAATTTCTTCTGCCTTAATTTTACCTTCTGCAACATATAAAAGAGTCCCTGCCATAATGCGAACCATATTATACAAAAATCCATTTCCGCGAACCTTAAATATAACCAAGTCCCCTTCGCGCTTTACATTTGCAGAATAAATAGTTCTCACTTTAGACTGAACAGTAGCACCCGAAGAACAAAAAGCAGAAAAATCGTGTTCGCCAAGAAAATGCTGACACGCATTATTAAGGAGATCAACATCTAATTCTCTGAATTTATAATGACAAACTTTTTTGTACATAAATGGCGATAGATTTTTTGTATTCAAGAATATGTATTCATACTCTTTACTTTCACAATCAAACTGCGCGTTAAAATCTATCGGCACTTCTTCACACGAAACGACTAAAATTTCCGGTGTGAGTTTTGTCATTAGTGCAACAGGAAAAGAATCACACGGAATTGTTGAATAAGTTTTCACATTGAAACAATACTCTTTTGCGTGTACACCCGCATCTGTGCGACTACAACCATTTATTGTTACATTTTCTTTGGTTAATTCATAAAATGCGTTTTTCAAGTCACCCTGAACAGTTCTCAAATCGTTTTGGATTTGCCAACCATGAAAAGATGAACCATCAAAACTAATTTTGAATAATAGATTTCTCATAATTTATATTAAAGCCTCAAACTGAAAATTCATAAAAATTATAGCACCACAAATAACTACTGTAACTACCCCTGCAATTGCATCACGATATGAAAACGTCATTTTTCTCATACGTGTTCTGCCTTTACCACCTACGTAACATCTGCATGACATTGCGTCTGCTAACTCAAATGCTCTTTTAAATGATGATATTATAAGCGGAATAAAAATCGGGAAAAGAGCTTTTATTCTTTTTAAAAGATTACCACTCTCAAAATCTGCACCGCGTGCTTTCTGTGCGGACATAATTCTGTCAATTTCATCAATTAAAGTTGGAATAAATCTTAAAGCAATTGTCATCATCATTGCGAATGTGTGAATATCAACTTTAAAAATTCTCAAAGGTGAAAGAAGTTTTTCAATTGCATCTGTTAAATCTGTTGGGGCAGTCGTATAAGTAAGCACTGAACTTATTACAAGAAGAGCAATAATTCTGACAGCAATAAAAATCGCTGTATAAATTCCCCCATCGGTAATTGATATTTTTTTATAAGACCACAATACATCTCCTGTATTGTTGTAATAAAGTTGTAAAACCGAGGTCAGAATTATAATAGGAATAAGAGGTTTAAGACTTTTTGCCATAAGTTTTGGTGAAAGTTTTGTGAGTGCATAAACAAAACAAACTAAAAAGCACATTAAACCCATAGAGGCAAAATTTTTGCATAAAAATATAAATATTATCAAAACAAAGCAAGACAATATTTTTGCTCTGGCATCTAACTTGTGTATAAATGAATTTCCCGGGAAAAACTGACCGATTGTAATATCTTTAACCATTCATCTTCCCCCTTTTAAGAAATTCGAGTAAACTTTCTTTACCATCACTTACTGTATAAATATCTGTCGGTACATCAAAACCATATTCACGAAGTTTTAAAAACACGCGGGTAATTTCAGGGACGTCAAGACCTAATTTTAAAAGTTCACTACCTTTAGAATAAACTTCATGTACTGTACAGTTCATTACAATATTGCCATCACTTAAAACAAGAACTCTGTCAGCAATTAACGCAACATCATCCATATTATGAGAAACAAAAATAACTGTACTG
>JAFSBS010000114.1 GCA_017437165.1 Clostridia bacterium | reverse complement strand
GCAAGATTCAGTCGCGGAGAAACAAGAACTATAACCGAAAAAGCAATTGGTTCAGTTCATTATATAAGTCCTGAACAAGCTAAAGGACAACATACAGACGAAAAAGCAGATATTTACTCTATGGGTGTTGTTCTTTATGAGATGCTTACCGGTAAATTGCCTTTTGATGGTGATAACGATGTTGCTATTGCTCTTATGCAATTACAAGTTGAAGCTAAACCTTTAAGAAGTATCAATCCGGATATTCCGATAGGATTTGAACAGATTGCTTTAAAGGCTATGCAAAAAAATACTCGTGACCGTTATCAGTCGATTGCCGAAATGCTTCTTGATTTAGAAGAATTTAAAATGAATCCCAATATCAAGTTTGATTACCAGAATTATTTTGTTGATGATGAACCAACAAGATTTATTGGTAAAATTCAGGAGAAAAATGTACCTGTTGACAGACAACCAACAGGTGAATATAAACCAATAAAATCCACTGATTATGCTGCTGATGATTATAACAATGAGATTGATTATCAGAGTGAAATTCCACGTAGAGTTTCAACTTCAGAAAATGTAAGAGTTGATAACAATAAAACCGCTAAAAAGAATTTTACTGTTATCCTTGCTGTTGTTTTTGCATTTTTGTTAATTCTTGCAATTGTGTTAGGTGTATTTATAAAAAATGGTACATTAACACTTGGTGGAAACAGAGTTGAAGTTGAGAGTTTTATCGGTGATGATTACGATGAAGAAATAAAATATAATTCAGAGTATGATGGTATATATATTTTTGAAGTAGTTTATGTTTCTTCATCCGATTTCCCTGAAGGTACTGTTACTGACCAAGACCCTAAAGCAGGGGAATCACTTGCCAAAGGTGGCGTTGTAAAACTTTATGTTGCCAAATCAGGTGAAGGAAAGATTATTCCTGATTTTACCAATTATAACTACAAAGCAGCAAGGGATACATTGGAATCAATGGGATTTGTTGTGACATTACAAGCGACGGAAAATGACGCTGTTCAGGTTGGTAATGTTATAAGTACAAATCCTGCTGCGAACACAAGCGTATTAGAAGGTTCAACAATTACGGTTTATTACGCAGTTGATACAAGTGCTGAAACACAGTTTAAAATGCCGGATTTAGAAGGTTTATCTTTAGAAGAAGCAAAACTTCTGATTGAAAAGAATGAACTTGTTGTTTCAAAAATAGAAACAGTAGATAGTAGTATTGCCACCAATTATGTTGTAAGTCAGTCTCCTTCAGATGGCTCTCCTGTAAGAAAAGGCGATTCTGTAATTATTACAATCAGTTCTGGTTATGTTTCTAGCGAAGTGAGTATCAATTTACCAAAAAATGTTGGGGTTTTGAGTGTCAGGGCTACAGTTGATGGAAACGAAACTTTTAATCAACTAATTGATACAGATTCGTATTCAACTTATGCAGTAAGTATAAAAGGTAATACGTCAAATTCACAAATTAAAATCTATGTGGATAATTGTCTTTATTATGAAGCAATTGGTGATTTCACAAAAGATAATGTTAAAATATCCAATGCGAACACGTATGTTGTGTCATTCTATAAAAATGTTGTTGGTATGAGTGAATTAGATGCAATAAATGCTCTTAACAATCTTGGTTACAGAACTATTCAGATAAATCGCGAAGTATCTTCACAACCGGTTGGTACAGTTATTGCTCAATCTCCGTCATTTGAATCGGCACCTAATGTTGATACAACTACAACTATTGTTTTAACTGTATCAAAAGGTGAGGGCGAAGAAACAAGTTCCGGCGACAACTCATATAATAATCTGGAAGGATTAAATTGATGTCTGAAAAAGTTTTAAAAGGAATTATAATTAAAGGTATAGGCGGTTTTTATTATATCGAAGCTGATGGTGATATTTATGAATGTAAAGCCCGTGGTGCTTTCAGAAAGAAGAAAATATCACCTTTGGCAGGTGATAAGGTAATAATTACTGTCCGTGAAAACGGAGAGAATACCATTGATGAGATAGAAGAACGTAAAAACTTTCTTATACGTCCACCGGTTGCTAATGTTGATACATTGGTTATTGTTTCATCTGTTAAAGAACCTGTTCCAAGCCTTACTGTGATAGATAGATTGACAGCTATTGCTGTGAGTAAGAATATAAAACCCTGCATAGTTTTCTCTAAAAGTGATTTGGGTGATACAAAAGAACTTGAAGAAATATATTTAAAATCCGGTATAGATGTTTGTTCCGTTTGTTGCAAAACAGGTGAAGGTGTTGAAACCGTTAAAACTATGATTAAAGGCGGTATAACTGTTTTTACAGGTAATACAGGTGTTGGTAAGTCTTCACTTTTAAATTGTATTGACTCACGTTTTTCTATAGAAACAGGTGAAGTCAGCAGTAAATTGGGAAGGGGAAGGCACACTACGAGAGACGTGACTCTTCATAAAATACAAGATTTTTATGTTGCTGATACACCCGGCTTTTCGTCTTTAGATATTGAAAGTGGCGAGTTGATTATGAAAGAAGATTTGCCCTATTGTTTCCCTGAATTCAATAATTATCTTGGAAAATGTCGTTTTTCGAGTTGCACTCACACTGTTGATAAAGGTTGTAAAATTATAGAAGCGGTAGAAAAAGATGAAATTCACATTAGCAGACACAATAGTTACATTACAATGTATAATGAAGTTAAAAATATCAAAGAATGGCAATTGTAACATTTTTTAATAATTCTCATATTATGTAGTAAACTTTAATAGGAGTGAGAGTTATGAAAGTTGTAGTTTGGCGTAGTCCTAAGGCATTCAGAGGTATTTTAAAATTAATGTTTGGAATAAAAGATGATTGATACATAAGAATGAGCAGGCAACATTAAAAGTTGTCTGCTCATTCTTTATATATGAGATTTGATTGATAATTTTATACTTATTTAGTTGGCTTTTTAACTTTATTAAGCTGAGAATTAACTTTGAGTAATTCTTCGTTTGTTATAGTAATATTAGCCATACCTACCATTGATGACATACGAAGTATTGAAAAACCACCTAACATCTGCATCATACTACCAGACATTGCTTTGAAGTTTATATCAAAACCACCGCTTTTTCCTTCGCCGTTAGCTGACTTTTTGTTTGCTTTCATTTTCTTTAAAAGTTTTAAACCAAATATAGCAACTACAAGTTTTGCACGTTTGCTTTCGAAAATTTCTGAAAGTTTATCATTGATTGAGAAGTATCCTTCAGGTGCGGTAACATCAAACCAATTAAGAATAGCGCCTTTCTCTTTTAAACGATATTCTTCATTGAATTTATCAACTTTCTTAACAACGCTTTCATCTTTACATTCACCAGCAACAGCTTCAAGCCTTGTTTCGCCATTGTTTGGTACATCAAAGTAGAAAAAGTGGTCTGAAGCAGTTTTTTTGCCTAATGAAACACCATTAGCGAAAAGCTCAACCTCAGGAAGGTTGGAGTAAACAGTAATTTTTGTTGTTTCTTCAACTCTATCAACATAACGCTTACCGCAAATATGAACGAATGGTTCATCAGAAAGCCAAGCTTTATATGCGTAGAAGGCATCTTTTTTATATTTACGGTCAAATGTCATAAGACCTTTATGGTTTTGACCGTTTTCGCCACCTTCGTTTCTTGCGTCTGCACCAAAGTCAAACATATTCCAAACGTGAGTAGCCCACATATATTTACGTGTGAAAAGTTGTTTTATAAGTTCTTCATGGTAATATGCCTGATATTCTTCTGTGTAGTCGCCCTGCTGGGGATCAGAGGTATGCCAGTCCAGTGCTTCGCAACCGTATTCGGAACAGCCAAT
>JAFSBS010000113.1 GCA_017437165.1 Clostridia bacterium | reverse complement strand
TTTGCAGGGAAGAACTTAACTGTAGTAATACCTAATTCAAGTGCCTGCATAATTTCAGTTGGTGTAACGCAACCAGGATAGTAAGGGATATTATTCTCTTTACAGATTTCTGCAACTGCTACAGAAAGACCCGGCGAAACAATAAACTGCGCACCTGCCTGGAGTGCAGTTTTACATTGTTCTGCGTTTATAATAGTACCTGCACCAACACTCATTGTCGGGTATTTTTCACGAGCATATTTAATTGCTTCTGCCGCACAAGCAGTACGGAAAGTAATCTCTGCACAGTTAATACCAACATTCTGAAGAGCAGTTAAAATTTTATCTGTCTCGGACATTTCTTTAATAACAACAACCGGAATATTTTTTTCCATCTTAATCACACTCCTGAATATGCTGAGAAGCCACCATCAATTGGTAAAACAACACCTGTTATAAAACCGGCAGCCTCATTATTTACCAAGAATAAAAGTCCACCTTCTAATTCTTCACTTTCACCAAATCTGCCCATTGGTGTAGCGGCAAGAATTTTGCCTGTTCTTGCAGTTGGTGTACCATCATCGTTAAATAAAAGCTTTGCATTCTGCTTTGTTGAGAAAAATCCCGGTGCAATAGCATTGACACGGATACCAACTTTTGAGAAATGAACTGCAAGCCATTGTGTAAAGTTTGAAATAGCTGCTTTAGCACCTGAATAAGCAGGGATTTTTGTGAGTGGTGTGTAAGCATTCATTGAAGAAATATTAAGAATGTTACAACCCTCTCTTCCTACCATCTGACGAGCAAATGCCTGTGTAGGAATAAGTGTACCAAGGAAGTTTAAGTTAAATACAAAACCTACTCCATCTGCATCTAAATCAAAAAATGATTTTGTATCGGCATCAATATCACCGATTTCAAAATATTCTTTATCTGTTGTCGCTTTCGGGTTATTGCCACCCGCACCATTAACTAAAATATCGCAAGGTCCGAAGTCTTTCAATACTTCGTCTGCTACATTGTAGCAGATTTCTTTGTTTAAAACATTACAAGCGTATGCTTTTGCAACGCCACCCTCTGCTACGATTTCATCTGCATAGCCTTTTGCGGCTTCTTCATTTAAGTCAAGTAATGCAACTTTTGCACCCG
Source organism: Clostridia bacterium (assembly GCA_017437165.1). Taxonomy (GTDB): domain Bacteria; phylum Bacillota; class Clostridia; order Oscillospirales; family Acutalibacteraceae; genus DTU089. Next base: position 1,614 of record JAFSBS010000113.1, on the reverse strand, counting down.
CACGTGCTAAAACTTTAGCAAAATAACTGCAAAGCACGCCACCCGCACCGGTAACAACTGCAACTTTACCTGTTAAATCTGTGTTTAAAACATTCTTATTCATATTATTTGTACTCCTTTTCAAGCGCTTCAAATAACCCATTGATGTAAGTAGCACCCAATGCTCTGTCGAAAAGACCATAACCTGGTTTACCTGTTTCGCCCCAAATCATTCTGCCGTGGTCAGGACGAACATAACCATCATAATTATTTTCAACAAGTGCTTTTACAATATCGTACATATCAAGTGAGCCACAATCTGAAAGGTGCGCTCTTTCTTCAAACGAACCGTCTTCCATAATTTTAACATTACGGATATGCATAAATGCAATTCTGTCCATCTCTGCATATTTTCTTATCATCTTCGGAATATCGTTACTCTTTGCACAACCTAAGCTACCGGTACAAAGACAAAGACTGTTAGCAGGACTGTCATAGAGTTTCAGGAATCTGTCAAGATTTTCTTCATTTGTGATAATTCTTGGAAGTCCGAAAATCGGGTACGGTGGGTCATCAGGATGAATAGCCATTCTTACACCGCATTCTTCTGCAACAGGAATAACTTTTTTAAGGAATTTTTCTAAATTAGACCAAAGTCCTTCTTCACCTATTTCACCATAAGCAGTAATAAGTTCACGAACTTCTTCCTGTGTATAACTTGAATCCCAACCAGGCAAATGAATATCATCTTTAAGTGGGTCAAGTCCTTTCATCTGTTCCCAATACATAACAAGAGAAGTTGAGCCATCTTTGGCTTCTTTATCGAGTTGAGTGCGTGTCCAGTCAAAAACAGGCATAAAGTTGTAAGTAACACATTTCACACCATATTTTGCACATCTTCTGATATTCTCGCAATAAACATCTAAAAGCTTGTCAACATCGCCACGACCTAATTTGATATCTTCGTGAACAGGAATTGACTCTACAACATCAAAAACAAGACCATTTTTGTCACAATTGTCTTTAAGTTTTTTAATGCTTTCTTCACTCCATACTTCACCCGGTTTTACATCGTAAACCGCAGAAACTACGGAACGCATACCCGGAATTTGTGAAATATACTGAAGTGAAATCGGGTCGTCTTCGCCATACCAGCGAAATGAAAGTTTCATTTTCATAAATTTTTCTCCGTTCTGAAATTTTTCAAATTCTCAATCAATCTCTATATACAAAAACTGTTTCTCACGCAGTTCCTTAAGACATCGGGTATTATTCTTACTCAATACCCAATATCATTTTAGCAATTTTATATACGTCTCCGCAACCTAAAGTTATTACCAAATCACCTTTTTTAATATTAGCCTTTAAGTAGTCGGCAACTTCTGAAAATTCAGGAAACCAAACAGAGCCTTCAATTTCATCGGCTAAATCCTGTGTTTTTATGCCGAATGTATTGATTTCTCTTGAACCCATAATTTCTGTCATAACGACTTTGTCTGCAATAGAAAGTGCTTCACCAAATTCTTTTAAAAGCATTTTTGTTCTGCTGAATGTAAATGGTTGGAACACTGCCCATACTCTTTCGTAACCCATTTTCATAGCAGCAGAAAGTGTAACTTCCAACTCTTTCGGATG
>JAFSBS010000112.1 GCA_017437165.1 Clostridia bacterium | reverse complement strand
AGGGGAATTACAAATGATTGCTCAAAATAGTCCGATTGTAAACATTACTGATGCGGAATTTGAAAAGATTGTTAACTTTGTTTACAGAACTTATGGTATTGATTTGAGAAAGAAAAGACAACTTATTGAAGGTCGTCTTTCTCAGACACTCAAAACCAAAGGACTTACAAGTTTTGAACAGTATTTTAATATGCTTCTTAATGATAAGAGCGGTACAGAGATGAATTTGTTTTTAAATAAAATCACTACAAATCACTCTTATTTCGGTAGAGAAAATGAACATTTTGATTTTCTTCAGAATGTGGCACTTCCGGACCTTGAAAAACGCAGACAGAGAGAGTTACGAATCTGGAGTGCAGGTTGTTCTGCGGGTCAGGAAGCGTATAATATAGCAATGACAATAGATCAGTATTTCGGTCCGAGAAAATCTCAGTGGGATACAAGAATTCTCGCAACAGATATTTCTACCGAAGTACTTGAAAAAGCTAAGAGGGGTGTATATTCTGCAGATAATCTTACAGATTTACCACCGATCTGGCGTTCAAAATACTTTAAGTCGCAGCCTGACGGAAGTTATCAGATTTCTGAAGCTATGCGTAAAGAAGTAATTTTTAAAGTGTTCAATCTTATGGACCCGATTGTTTATAAGAAACCGTTTGACATTATTTTTTGTCGAAATGTTATGATTTATTTTGATGCTGAAACAACCAATAAACTTGTAAAAAGATTTTATGATGCAACCAGTGAAGGTGGATACTTGTTTATAGGTCATTCAGAATCAATTGATAAAGAATATACCGGCTATACTTATGTCAGACCTTCTACATATCAGAAGATAACACGAAAATAATTGAAAGTCGGTGAATTAGTTGTCTATTCGTGTTCTTGTTGTTGATGATTCTATTATTTTCAGAACCAAGTTGCAATTATCACTCAATCAGGATAAAGATATAGAAGTTGTTGGTAGTGCAATCAATGCAAAAGACGCAATGGGTAAAATTGAGGAGTTAAACCCTGATGTTGTTACCCTTGATGTAGAAATGCCTGGTATGAACGGAATTGAGTTTTTGAAAACTCTTATCCCCCAAAGGCAGATACCTGTTGTTGTTGTAAGCTCACTTCCTATAAATGCTCTTGATGCTCTTGATGCGGGTGCGGTTGATTTCGTTAAAAAACCTGATGCAAGTCAGGAGGCTATAAAAGAATTTTTTGCTGAATTAACAGAAAAAGTTAAAGTTGCTTCAAAGGCTAAAGTTAAAAGAATGAAGCCGGTTGCAGAGATTGCACAGAAAACGCAGTCAACAAGCGCACTTGCTTCTATGATGAATGTTAAGGCAGGTAGCAAGTCTGTTATTGCTATTGGTGCTTCAACGGGTGGTACAGAAGCAATTATTGAAGTTGTCAAAGATTTTCCTGCAAATACACCGGGTGTCGTGATTGTTCAGCACATGCCACCTAAATTTACAGACCTTTATGCGCAAAGACTTGACAAAATCTGTAAAATGCGAGTTAAAGAAGCAGAAGATTTTGACAGAGTTGTACCAGGTCAGATTATTATTGCTGCAGGTGAATTTCACCTTACCTTAAAGGAAGATGCAAAAGGCTACTACATCAGAAGCCAACGTGGTGAAAAAGTAAGTGGGCATTGTCCGTCGGTTGATGTAATGTTTGATTCTGTTGCTAAAACAGCGGGTAAAAATGCAGTTGGTGTTATTCTTACCGGTATGGGTGCCGATGGTGCAAAGGGTATTAAATTCCTTAAAGATACGGGTGCTTATACAATCGGTCAGGATAAAGAAACCTGTGTTGTTTACGGTATGCCGATGGAAGCATATAAAATCGGGGGTATCTCCCGCCAACTTCCGTTAGACCAGATTGGTTCAGAAGTAATTTATCAAATCAATAAAACAAATAAATAAAAAATAAAAGTTTGTATCGGTATCGATACAAACTTTTATTTTTAGTGTTGTGGATTTGAACGAAGGCTTATTACTGCTTTAATCAAAGCGTCTGTAATAACCTTTTGTGGTATTTCCTGTTCCGCTTGTCTTAACTCATCCTGTGTACCTGCAACATATTTAGTTTCAGCAACATTAAGTGCGAAAGCGGCAACATAACATTTACATTTATCACAAGTACAAACATTGAATTTTTTCATAGCGGAATCGAGATAACCCAAAACTAAATTTTCCATTATATTTATTACTGAAATTTCAGTACCGGGGTCGCACATATATGTGCTTGAAAAAACTTTTTTTCTTAAATTCTGAAAAGCATCGTGGTCGCTTTTTTGCTCCGGAGTAGCAGCTTCGCCGGGATGGTTTGCATTATAAACTGTAGAAAAAGGGTTGTCCGCAATAGCGGGCATAATTTTCTGGAACATCAAATCTTTGTCGAGTTCTCTTTTTGTTTTTGCCATTAAAGAATCCCCCTTTCAAAAAGTTCATCTACTAAAGCAATATAATCTTTTACAACTGCATTTCTTGGAGCGTATTCAATAATATCTTCTTGTAAAGCAGTCATGGCGTTACTTATAACAGTACTGTGGCGGATATTTGTATCAAGTAAAGTCATATTAAGTGCTTTGCAAAGTTCTGCTGCGGTTTCTTTTGTAACCCTGCTAAGTTCTTCTCTCGGGTAATATCTGCAAAGGAACATACCACCCAAAACTAACTCAGGATTAATTGCTTGTTTAATTCTTGAAATAGTTTCGTGAACCTGAATAACACCACGAAGGCTGTAACCGTCACTTAACCCCGGAACAAGAACAACATTAGAAGCTGTGATTATATTTGCCGAAAGAAGACCTAATTCAGGTGGTGAATCTATAACGATATAGTCATACAAATGCTCAATTGTCTTAAGAGCATCTTTTAACATTCTTTCCGTACCCGCGCCGGAAAATTCTCTTTCAACGTTACCTAAAAGTCCGTCAGTAGGAATTACATCTAAAACAGGTGCGTGTTGAATTGCATCAATTGCTGAAACGCGTTTTTTTATAACGTCATAAATAGTAGGGTGTTCACGTGTGTCAGCACCTACACTGAAAGAGAAATAACCCTGTGGGTCGAAGTCAACACCGAGAACTTTATAGTTTTTGTGTTTTAAGCAAACAGCAATTGCGTTAGCAGAAGATGTTTTGCCTACTCCGCCTTTTTCATTTATCAAAGAAATAATTTTTGCCAAAGAAACCACTCCTTAAAATACTATTATATCACATTTAAAAGTAAATTAAAAGAGTGAATGGAAAAATAGTGAAAATAATGTTGATATTTATAGATTTTTGGAGGTATT
>JAFSBS010000012.1 GCA_017437165.1 Clostridia bacterium | reverse complement strand
TAAAAATGTAACAAATGCACCTGATAAACTTTCAGAAAAACATATTAAAAACGATAAAATAGAAATTTTTTCTGCCAATACAACTGCAAGTCCGGTAACAAAAAGACAAACAAATGTTGATAAAATAGGTGTCGCAATTGAATCTCTCAATTCTTTAAAGGGTCTTAATGCACCGAAAATTACAACAAGTGCCAAGATAGATGCTATATAGCGCAAAGATGAAATAGAATCGCCACTTAATATATAACCTAATGAAGCACCCAAAGCAGAAATTGTAAGATATTTTTTTCCACCAGATGCTGCAAATGCAACCCCAAAGGGTGAAAAAGTTGTGCTGAACCCCGAAAAACTAAAAATTAAACCAAAAATAAAATTTAATAATGTTGTTATTATTTCTCTTTTATTTAGTTTGTATGTCTTATTATTTTTTACATAATTTATTGTTTCTGTAACACTCATTTTTAACCGTCCTTAAAGTATTATATTTACCATATAATTTTAAAGACAAGTACCTAAAAAATCGGTCGCTTTATGTTGTAAAAAAATATTATTTTGTGTTATAATAAAGGAAAAAACACAGTATTTTGTAGAAAATAGCATTAAAATTAAAATTTGTAAGATTTTCTTAATAATTTTATTACCTTTTTTGTAATTTATGGGGTTTATAGTGTAAACCAAGGAGGAATTTCGATGAAAACTGTTCTTGTATGTGATGACGATGTCGCAATTTTAAAATCAATTGAAATTTATTTAAAGATGGAGGGTTATAATGTTATTTTAACCGAAAACGGTAAAGAAGCATTGAGCGCTTTAGAGAATAATGAAGTACACTGTATAATTCTTGATATTATGATGCCGGTTTTAGACGGATTGAACGCAACATTGAAAATCAGAGAGTCTTTAAATATTCCAATTATTTTACTTTCTGCTAAAAGTGAAGATACAGACAAAATTACCGGTCTTGGTTTTGGTGCAGATGACTATGTAACAAAACCTTTTAACCCTCTTGAGCTTTGTGCAAGAGTTAAAAGTCAGATAAGAAGATACTGTTCACTTGGCAGTTTAGAGAAAAAAGATGGAGTTATAACTTCAGGCGGTCTTTCACTTGACACTAACGCACACGAAGTTACAGTTGATGGCGAAATTGTAAAGTTAACTGCTACAGAATATGGGATAGTTGAGCATTTAATGAAGAATTTAGGCAGAATTCTTTCAACTGACCAGATTTATGAAGCAGTTTGGGGCGACACCCCTATTTCCGGTGATAAAACAGTTACAGTTCACATAAGAAGAATAAGAGAAAAAATCGAAATAAATCCTAAAGAACCAAAATACTTAAAGGTGGTGTGGGGAATTGGATACAAAATTGAAAAAATCTAAATTTAACCCGATTATTAAAGCAATTATTTTAATACTTACACTTATTTTTGCATTTCTTTCGGGAACTTCAGCATTAAATTTGGTGCGTAAAACAATTTATTTTAATAATGAAACAGAAAATATAAGAAATACTCCTATTTTTATTAAAAATATTCAGAATGAATTAGATTTTTTGTCGTGGGAAGTTGGCTCTACTTTAGAAAATTTCGGTCAGAATATGACTTTCGAGGATTTTTCAAAAAGCACTTTAAACACCAAAGATTTAAAGGAATCTCACGACTCTCAATTAAAAGATGCGCTTTATTATTACAATAAAATTCAGGAGCATAAAAAAGTTCAACCATTACCTGATGGTACTTCTTACAATAACGAATCCGGTTGTTTTTATATTGATAATGGTGACTATCAGGAAGAATATGGCTCTCTTGAATCTTTCCAGGAGGAATTAAACAGGTTTCCTTATTTTAACACAAACAATGTTTCTTCGAACCAGACAACAAATGCTGATTCAAACTACGTTCAGGGTGAAGTAACTTCGCCACTTACAACTTTTGTTGTTGAAACTTTTGTTGTTGAAAATCCTGATACAGATTATATGTCTCATAATAAATACAACACGCGTGCCGAATGGGAATATGACTATGCAAATTTAAGAAGGCGTCTTTTTGAAATTGTAAATGATGCCCGAAGCGAAGAAACAATAAAAACAGAATTAGAAATTAAATTTAATGAACAATTAGTTTCGCGTTATGAAGCAAGTCAAGAAGGTTTATATAATTTAAGAGAAAATTTTAACAATATTGATTTCTTGGTTGTTAATAATAAGAATGGTAATTATCTTTCAAATTTTGAAAAAATTGAAGATATTGAAAATTTAAAACAAAATTATAAAGATAATGCTTTGTTTTATTTCTATTATGATGGTAAAATAGTAAATTATACTCCTGCTAAAGTTGAATTAGAAGAGAATTTTATAAATATGATTCTCGTAAAATCTGGCTTAATATCAGAAACATTAAGAACAGGTTTAATTTTGCATCACTTTAATGATTGTACTGTTTATTTTAAAGTTAATATGCCGCAGTCCGCGGATGATGAGTTTTATGTACTATCACAAATGTTTAATGATAGTTCAAAACAGGACTCCCTTTCTTTAAAAACACAAACTATTATTTTTTCTATTTTAACAGTTGCCGGAATTATTACTCTTGCAATACTTTCTAAACCAAAATTTAAAAATGAAAAACTCTGTTTAAATATTAGCCAGCGAACATTCTTTATTGTTCATCTTGCATTATATTTGGGAATTATTTTTTCTATCGGAGTGAGCATTATATACCTTATTGGTGAATTTGATTATTTTCCTGATAATTCCTATAATTTCGACAGAGCTTTTGATTATTTTATTATAGGAGAAATATTGCCGGATTTAATAGGATTGTTCTTTGCAATACTCACCTTTTCGACTACAGTATTTATAAACCATATTGTAGTGAACAAAAAAGCTAATTCTTTTAAAGAGCGTTTTATTTGCTATAAAATTTATAAGAACTTCAAGAAATTTATTGAAAAAAATAAAGATTTAAGAAATACAGTAAAACAAATTGAGAAAAAGTTGTTAATTGTTTTATCAATTTGGGCGGTTATAGAATTCGCTGTTGGATTTTTTGCTTGTGGTTTTGGTTTTGAAGAAGAAGTCGGTGTATTTTTTGCAATTTTATTATTAATAAATACAATTATTGGAATAATTTTTGCATTAAAATTTTTATCACAAACCAAAACTCTTGCTATTGCTGTTGAGAATATGAAAAATGGCAATCTTGATATTAACCTTGATTCTACAAAATTCGTATTCCCTCTCAAAGATTTTGCAAGAAATCTTAATGAATGCCGTGATTCAATTGAAAAGGCAGTTGGCGAAGCATTAAAAGGTGAAAGACTAAAAACTGAGCTTATTACTAATGTTTCTCACGATTTGAAGACTCCCCTTACTTCAATTATAAACTATGTTTCACTCTTGAAACTTTGTGATATTGAAGGCGAAGATGAAATTAAATATTTAGATATTCTTGATGAAAAATCAACTAAGTTAAAAAGACTTATTGAGGATTTAACTGAAGCAAGTAAAGCATCAAGCGGTAATATTAAAATGACAGTAGATACTGTAAATCTTAATGAATTGGCGTTACAAGCCGTCGGTGAAAATAATGATATTTTAGAAAATGTTGGTTTAGAAATCATCGTTTCTCAAAAAGATACCGATTTATTTGTAAAAGCCGACAGTCAGCACACTTTCAGAATTTTTGACAATTTATTCTCAAATGTAAAAAAATATGCTCTTTCAGGTACAAGAGTTTATGTTGATGTTTATAAAGAGGAAAAATATGGTGTATTTTCTGTTAAAAACATAAGCAAAGATAAACTTAATATAAATCCTGATGAGATTACCGAAAGATTTGTACGCGGTGATAATTCAAGAACAACTGAAGGCAGTGGTCTTGGTCTTTCTATTGCTAGAAGCTTCACAGAGCTTCAGAAAGGTATTTTCTCAATTGAAATTGATGGTGACTTATTTAAAGTTACAATTAAATTACCGATAACAAACAAACCTCAAATAAAACAAGAAAAGACATCACCTTCCGTTAATGAATTTGGTACTGCAAAATTTAATGAAATAAACTAAAAAACTACACTCCTACAGATGAATAAAAATTGATCTGTAGGAGTGCAAAATTATATGCTTTCGTACAATTTTACATATTCTATAAACTTGTCGTTCATATCGTACATTTTCGCTCTTTCAATGCAATCTGAACTATTGAATGGTTTCGTTTCACATATTCTGATAATTTCACTTTTAAAACTTTCATAATCATCACAATCGACAACGCTACCACTTTTTTCATCAATTATTTCAGGACTTCCACCTGTGCTAAATGTCAAAACAGGTGTCCCGCAAGCAAGAGCTTCCATATTGACTGTAGGAAACGTTTCTTCCTTTGTCGGATTCGCAAATAAATCTGCCGAAGAATATATTTCAGCTAATTCTTCTTTACTTGAAGTTCTTCTTATTTTTATAATATTTTCAGGTAAATTCTTTTCATCATCTTCAGTTGTACCAATTAAAACAATTTTATAATTGCTGTTCAAATCATTGCTAAGTTTTTTAAAAATATCAACACCTTTTTTTTCAGTCCATTCAAAAGCAACACCTAAAATTAAATAAACGTTTTCAGATATATTATTTAACTCTCTGAAATTGCTTTCTACAGGTTTGAAAATGTTTAAATCAATACCATTGTTAATAACGTAAGTTTTACTGTTATTTTTCAAATACGAGCCTTCAATCAATCCTTCTAACCACTGAGAAGGTGTAACAATATTCAGATTTTTAATTGAAGTAAAATATTTCTTCTTATATTTATATAAAAACTTTGAATTATCAATTTTTGAAAAAGGATATTCTTTATATTGTGAACAATTCTCACAACCCGTTTGCCATTTATTACATTTCACATACTCAAAATGTGGGCAATGCCCGGTAAAAGCCCAGCAGTCGTGCATTGTCCATACAACTTTCTTGTCATATTTTGACAAAAAACTGAATAACAATGGTAAATTGAGATACCAACCGTGTAAAATATGAAGATGAATAATATCCGGGTTAAAATTTTTAATATCTTTAATTAGCTTTAAAGTAGAAAAAACAGAACCAAAACCTTCAAGCCCCAAATATTCACCAAGAAGTCTATGAGTTAAACCATAAAAGCTGTTACCAATAAGAATTTCATCATCAGAATTGCCTGGAGTGACACTACGGCTTTTACGATAAGCAATTTTTACATTATGACCCGATAACTTCGCAGTTTCTGCAATATTCAACATAATATTACCGGTACTACCATAGTTACCGGAATTTATTTCAAAAATCTTCATAAAAACACCAAACTAAATTATAATGTTATAAAAATTATAATATGTTACAAAATAAATGTCAAGAAATGAAAAAAACGACCCTCAAACGAGAGTCGTTTTAATTAAATCAAATTATTTTACCATGTTTGCAACTTCATCTGCAAAATTATCTTCTCTCTTTTCGAGACCTTCACCTTTTACAAGACGAATGAAACTTTCTACTTTGATATCAGCACCTGTTGTTTTTGCAACATTTGCAACATAACCAGCAACTGTACCATCAAATATATCTGAACGAACAAATGCTTGTTCAAGAAGGCAGATTTCTTTAATTTGCTTTTTAATACGACCTTCTACTGAACCTTAGAAGATTTTGTTGTTGATATACTCATCTTTACCCGCAACAGCAAGAGAAGCGAGAGTAGCAACTGCTTCTTTTGAAAGGAAGTTAAAGAGATACTGATTCTTTTTGTTTTCTTCATAAGCAGCAATATCTTCATCACTGAAAAGTTTTTCCGAAATTGCTTTTTCGAAAAGAGCTGTGAGAATTGGCTTTGGAAGTGATTCAGGTTTATTAAGTGAACTATCAATTGTGATAGATTTCATCTTTGCAAGTTCATCAGCAGAAATTGAATCCTGACTAAGATATTCAGGGCTCATAGCAGCGATTTGCATAGCAATATTTTTACCCATTGCAACGAATTCAGCTTTATCAGTAAGGTTTGTTTCAAATTTAACTGCAACACCAACTGAACCGCCTGCATGAATGTATGTCACAACGTCACCTTCAACGATTTCAAAACGTCGAATTTTGATGTTTTCACCAATAACAAGAATAAGGTCATTAAGTCCTTCTGTTACTGTTCTGTCTGTACCAACAAGTTGAAGATCAGCGAGTGCTTCAACTGATGATGGTTTGTTAGCAGCAATAGTTTTTGCTACATTAAGACCGAATTCTTGGAATTTTTCATTTTTACCAACGAAGTCTGTTTCTGAATTGATTTCAAGAAGAACTGTAACTTTAGTAGCTTCGTCTGTGTAAGCTATAACTGCACCTTCTGCTGCAATTCTGCTTGCTTTCTTTTCAGATGCTGCAAGGCCTCTTTCACGAAGAATTTCGAAAGCTCTATCCATATCGCCGTCAGCTTCTGTAAGTGCTTTTTTACACTCCATCATACCAACGCCTGTTTTTTCTCTTAATGTTTTAACGTCTTGAGCTGTAAATGCCATTTTTATTTCCTCCTTAGGTTTTACCATATTTTAAAACAAGGCGGAAAAATTTTCCGCCTTATTTAATATTTTCAAATTATTCAGCGTCTTCTGCTACTTCTTCAGCAACTTCTTCTGCTGCTTCTGAAGAAGGGATTGTCTGTAAACCTTGACGACCAGCAATAATAGCATCTGCCATAGCACCTGCAATAAGTTTTACTGCACGGATAGCATCATCGTTACCAGGAATTACATAATCAATTTCATCAGGATCGCAGTTTGTGTCAACGATAGCAACGATCGGGATACCGAGTTTCTTTGCTTCGAGAACTGCAATTCTTTCTTTTCTTGGGTCAACAATGAACATTGCTGCAGGCATTTTTTTCATTTCAGTAATGCCACCCATAAATTTTTCAAGTTTTTCTCTTTCAAGGTTGAGCTTAATAACTTCTTTTTTAGGAAGAAGATCAAAAGTACCGTCTTCAGCCATAGCTTTTAACTGAGCAAGTCTTTTAATTCTTCTCTGAATTGTGTTGAAGTTTGTAAGCATACCACCAAGCCAACGAGCATTAACGAATGACATACCACAACGTTCTGCTTCTTCTTTAACAGAATCCTGTGCTTGCTTCTTTGTACCTACAAAGAGAACTTCGCCACCGTCTTGTGCAATCTGGTTGATGAATGTGTAAGCTTCTTCGAGCTTCTTAACAGTCTTCTGAAGGTCGATGATGTAAATACCATTTCTTTCTGTGAAGATGTATTGAGCCATTTTGGGGTTCCATCTTCTTGTTTGGTGACCGAAATGAACACCTGCTTCGAGAAGTTGTTTCATTGATACTACTGACATATTATTGTCCTCCTTTTTGTTAAACCGCCGCAAGGTATCAACTTTAAGAACACCACACCTTATGATGCACAAGGCATTCCAAATCTCCCCTGCGTGAGTTTTTGCTATGAAAGTATAGCACTACTTTCCCTAAAAATCAAGTGTTTTTTAACATTTTTTTGCAAAAATCTTTATAAAAAATCAAATTTATATTTTTTACATTTAAGACTTTTTGCTATTTTCTCCATTCTTAACTCTTTTGCGTAAGAATTTACAAACATAGTACCATTTGATTTTAAAGTAACTACAGAGAATTCTTTGACATCATCAGGCAACTCCCGTAACGGTAATTTTATAAGATTCTTTTCTCTGTCATCTAATCTGCAAAGAGCGTAATCACCCTCAAATCGTTCAATAAAAATATCCATAATTACTCCTCATCCTGATAAGAACTTACTGCTCCACCGAAATAATTACTGTTACCAATATCAGAAGAAGCATCGTCATCGGCATCATCTGTGTCATGATATTCAAACACGGGAGCAGTAATTTTGGGTGCAGTAACTTCCTCAATAGTGAGTTGTTTCGGTGCTGAACTTCCTGAACGCGCCTGCATTTCATACCATTGTTCTTTTGTAATCAGAACTTTTCTCGGTTTACTTCCTTCATAAGGCCCAACAATACCTTTTTCGGAAAGTTCATCAATTATTCTCGCTGCACGTGCATAACCTAATTTCAACTTTCTTTGAAGAAGAGTTGTTGAAGCCATACCTTGTTCAAGAATAACTTCAATTGCCTTTGGTATCATTTCATCTCCGTCTTCACCCTGACCGGTTGAATCAATCGAAATATCAGCACTTTTCTTTTTGTCATCTTTTGCAGCATTTTTTTCGATTTCCTGAATTACTTCGTCATCATATTTGACTTCACCCTGAGAAGTTACGTGATTGATAACTCTTTCAATCTCATCATCGGAAAGATAAGCACCCTGAACTCTTACAGGTTTTGAAAGACCTACCGGACAATAAAGCATATCACCATTACCTAAAAGTTTTTCAGCGCCTTGTGTATCAATAATTGTTCTTGAGTCAATCTGTGATTTAACAGCAAAAGCGATACGGCTTGGAATATTAGCTTTAATAAGACCTGTAATAACATCAACTGAAGGTCTTTGAGTAGCAACAATTAAATGCATTCCGGCAGCTCTCGCTTTTTGAGCAAGACGACAAATCGAATCCTCAACTTCATTTGAAGCTGCCATCATCAAATCAGACAACTCATCTATAATTATAACAATCTGTGGCATTTTAGGAAGGTTTTCGGAAACTGCATAAGCATTATAACCAGCAAGATTTCTTACCCCTTTTTCAGCAAACAAAGCATAACGCTTATCCATTTCTGCAACTGCCCATGAAAGAGCGCCTGCTGCTTTGCGTGGGTTAGAAACAACCGGAACTAAAAGATGAGGAATAGAACGATAAACTGTAAACTCGACTTTTTTAGGGTCAATCATAATAAGTTTAACTTCATCAGGTGTAGCATTGTAAAGCAAACTTATAATCATTGCGTTAAGACAAACAGATTTACCTGAACCTGTTGTACCAGCAACGAGTAAGTGAGGCATTTTTGCTAAATCTGCACAAGTTGCTGTACCCTGAATATCTCTTCCCAAAGCAACAGTAAGTTTTGACTTCGCATTTTTATATTCCTGACTGTCAACAATTTCCCTTAAATAGACCATTGTTTTTTCCGAATTAGGAACTTCAATACCAATAGCATTTTTATTAGGAATCGGTGCTTCAATACGAACACCTGAAGCCGCAAGATTCATCGCAATATCATCTGCAAGTGCAGTAATTTTACTGATTTTAACGCCCGGATTAGGTTGAAGTTCAAATCGTGTAACAGAAGGACTTTTACAGATGTCAACAATTTTTGTTCCTACACCAAAGGAATTAAGTGTTTCAACAATTTTGTTTGCTTTTTCCTGCAAATCTCTTGAATCATCATACCCTGCCCTGTTTTTTGGTAAATCGAGACAATCAATCGGTGGTAATTCATAATTAATTTCAAGTTCTTTAATCTCAGGTGCTACAAATTCTTCTTCGTCAACATCTTCATCTTCGTCGCTGATATCTTCAACAATTTCACTTTGTTGTTCGACAGGTTCAGCTAACTCATTACCAAAGTTAAAATTGCCTGAATCCGAAAATTTAGAATTCAAATCGTTAACAGCCTTTTCTAAAATAGCATCAGCTTTAATAGCTCCCTCTTCAGTAACTTCAACATCATTTTCAGGGTAACTATCATTATAGTCATCAAGAAGTTCAATTTTTGAGGGTTTAACTTCATCAAAATCATTCATATTGAGCGAAGTGTTATTTAATTCAGCAACAGTTTTGTAAGACGAGGTTTCAAAAATGGTGTCAATACCTATATCCGGTGCACTTTCAGTATCATCTAACGGAATATCGATTCTTGACCTTTTTACAGGCTCATATTGTTCTCTTGCTGCTCTGCGTTTTTCTGCGTTTTTTGCTTTAATTTCCTGAACATCGTGAGAAACTGTTTCGTAAGTTTCTTTCATACTGTCAAGTTTTTCTTCAGCATAATCACCAACAACTTCTACAGGTGTTTTTAAAGAACGTACTAATTTAAGCAGTGATGTACCCGAAAAAATCATAACAAGTGAAAAAATCAGAAGAAATGTTATAATTCCTGCAGCAAGTTTATTACCAGCGGTTAAAAGAAGTGGTAAACCACCAAATACCGCACCATAGACACCCGTACCAAAACGAGGTCCGGTTCCATCGGCATTTTTGAAAACATTATAACTTTCTGTTATCTGTTCACCGTAGCCAAGACCATCTGAACTCGATACAATATGTACAAATGCTATAATAAGAGTGTAAATCACAACACCCTCAACAACACGATATTTATACTTTCTTGAATCTCTACCAATTGCTGCAATAACGCTTACAAACATCAAAAAGAACGGAAATATAAATGCGGTAAAACCAAATACACCAAAAAAGAAGTTTCTTAAACTTCCCCAAGGACCGCCCGCATCTATAAACACTACCGCAGCCATAAAAATCGCGAATATAAAAACACCTAATAAAACACCTTGTTTTTTAGATGAATCTGCAATATTAGTTTTTTTGGTATTTTTTCCTTTTGTATTTGTTTTGCCTTTAGCCGGTGATTTACCCGACTTTTTTTGTGTAGCCAATTTTCTTTACACTCCTTTATTCATTAAAGTTTCAACTATGCCTATAATTGTAGTTATGACACCAAGTGAAACACAATAATATCCGAAATATTTGAATTTATTCTTTTGCAAAAGAAATCTTAAAAGTCCTATTGATAAAATGCCCACAACTGCTGATGTAATTACACCTACAATAAGTGGCAATACGGGTATAAAAGTTGGAGTTTTCATAGCATCAATAAATTCAAAAAGACCTGCTGCCAAAATTGTAGGAATGCTCAATATAAAAGAATACATAACCATATTCTTTTTACTCGAACCACATATTAAACCGGTTGAAATCGTTGTTCCTGAACGAGAAATTCCAGGGAAACATGCAGAAATAACTTGTGCTACACCTATAATAAAAGCAGCCAACGGACCAACATTTTTCTTTTTCTTACGAGAATTATCAACAAACACACCAAAAAGAAGGAAAACGCCTGTTATTATAAAACAAACCCCTTCAATCAAAACGCTGTCATCTTTAGAAAAAGATTCAACCGTCTCAAGAATGTTACTACCACTTTTTGTCGGTAAAAATAAAAAAAATAGAGGTACACAAGAAATAATGAACATAAAAAGCATTCTTCTTGTTTTTGATATCTCTTTTCTGTTTAATGTGAATCGTTTTTTAGAAATATCTTTTATACAAAGTGTAAATTCGATAAATAATTCATAAATGGTTTTGTAAAAGAAAACCAAAATTGCTACAAGCGAACCAAT
>JAFSBS010000011.1 GCA_017437165.1 Clostridia bacterium | reverse complement strand
CCCTCTTTTTTTAACGCTTCTTTTATTCCGTCACGAAGAAATATATCGTCTTCAACCAAAAGTATTTTTGCTGACACTCTACCACCGCCTTTGTGTTTTAATATATCATATATAGGTTTTAAAATCAAATTAAGATTTCGTAAGATTAAAAAAACACCCACAAAGCATTCTGTCGCTTTGTGGGTGGGAACTGTTTTATTCTATTGTATTTTTGCTCTCTCTGCTATCATCACAAATTGCAATGTAAGTTCTGCCTGTGTTGAGTTTTAATTCTTCGCCCTCTGTATCATAGAGTTTTAACATATCGGTACTGCTACCTTTTTCCCATTTTATAGCCTCATAAGAGCCATTAGAAATATAAGTACCATGACCCTCGCTCAAATCAAAATCAACTCTGTTTTTTGCATCACCTGAAATTGCAGAAATGTCAGTGTAAAGAATAACAATGTTCTGAAAGTTCTGTTGAGTCCCATCACTACTTACAAACGGATTACCGTTAAGTGAACTGTAATAAACATTTTCTTGTTTGTCGTAGTTTAAAGTGTAAGTGAAACTGCTTGAAAAAGAAACTGTTGCAGTAACACAAGAACCGTCTGCTAAAACCCTGTTTCCATCAACATTGAAGCTGAATGCGTTATCGTAACCATCTTTAAGGGTTGTTCTGTATTCTTTATTTTCGATTGCTTTTAAAACCCATTCTTTAGTTGTGTATGCAGTATGTTCAGAGTCAACATTTCTTGACTTGTCGCGTGAGAAATAACTACCGTCAACATAACCATTGATATTATCAATATCGTGATTTGCAAGTTGTTGTTTAGCATAAGGACTCTGACCGAAATGTGTAAAAATTGCATCATAACCTTCTGCTAAATCCAAAAAGTAGTGTCTTGCACTTCTTACAGGACCGATTTTGTCAGGGAGACGTGAAGAGTCCGCAAACATTAAAATCATTCTTGTAATGCCACCCTCGGCAACCATTTCAAAAACGATGTCTGATGAAGTAAGTCCCCATTGTGGTCTTGCCTGCGGATGATTTTCAACAACAACCATAACAGGTCTGTTGCCCAAAAGAGATTCGTTATATCCGCCTTCGCCGGTTAAGGGGTTTCTGTAAATAACAGGAGGTTCAGTAGTGATAATTGTTGTTGGTTCTGTTGTAGTGGTTGGTTCTTCTTTTCTTCCACCACAGCCTGTAAATGCTGTAATTGTTAATACAATTGCGATTGTTAATGAAAGTACTTTCATTAAATTAGATTTTTTGAATTTTGCCATAGTAAATTTTCTCTTTCCTTGTTTTAAGTTTATAACCAGAATTGAACTGTTTCAGAAAGGTAAGTAAACAGTCCCGGATTCATAGTATCTATTGTAACATCTGATACAGAAAATGCAAGTGCAAATGAGTAAAAAATGCTTAAAAATGATGAACTGAATGTTAATTTATCTAAAAGATTTTTTTCGCTTTCGGTTTTTGTATTTTCATAGAGTGCAAATATTATGAGTACAGCAGCACCAAAGAAAATGAATCCGAAATCACTTACATATCTTTGTAAAAGCCCACCCGCCTGGGTGTCAAAAAACACGAGTATAAAACCAAAAGTAATCAAAAGCAATGTGTAACTTAAAAGTTGCTTTTCTTTAAGTGTGTTTCTTGCCTTGTTTAAAAGTGCCATGAACCAAAGAATTGGTGTTGATGCTATAAGTCCACCGAAACAATTTTCGTAAATAGTTTTACCAACATAATTCGTTCTTATTGTTACTTTTCTAAAAATGGAAATTCGGCGGTGAATACAGGTGGTTGGAATAAATAAGTGAAAAATCCAAGCCCTGTTCTGCCCATGTTCATTCCACGATTTGTAACATCGTTTGTTGTCAGTTGGTAGTTGGAACCAAAGTCAAAAGGTGAGCCGAATCTTATAAAGTTATAATACATAAGTCCCACCGCAACAACTACATAAGGTGACAACAGTAAAATGAGTTCTGTAATACCTTTTTTGGTTTTAATTTCTTTGTTGATTATATATTTTCTGAAGAATAAAGGAAGTGCCAGGAATGTTAAAAGTAACATCTGCGGTCTGCAACCTGCAACAAGTGCCATACATAAAGAACCGATAAAAAATCTTAAGTTGCGTTTGTTTTCGTTGAAAAGCGCATAAACCCAGTTGTAAATTCCGAAAACAGAAAATGTCATACCTGTAATAATCGGTATAGAGTAGAAATCGGGACGCTTTACTAAAAATATAAGTCCGCAAGAAATTACTGTTGTAATAAATAAAAGTAACACATTTGCAACAGTAAGATTTTTAAACTTCTTTTCGGCTAAAAGTGTTAAGAGTTTATAAACTCCAATTGTGAAAAGTATTGCAAATACTATTATTCCTATTGCGGTTGGGAACGGTGAAGAAGTTATTAACCTGAACGGCAAATACATTAAAAGTAAAGGAACAATTCCGAAATATACATAATAATGACCCTCAAAGTAAGCTACATCCCAACGGTATTTGTCACCAGTCTGTTCGGATTTTATTGCTCTCAAAGCTGTGTCGTAAGGGTTTGAGAGTTCTTTTAACGAGTCAGGTACATCGTTATTGTCAATATATGTTTTACCATCAAGAATTGCACAAGCCAATTCATCATACATATTATGATTCTGCATATTAAGTGGTACAAATTCCACCCCGTTAGTATCAATATCAATACCTAAAAACAAAGGATTTATTACTGCCAATATAGTGAAAATACCACTTAAAACACAAATGAAAAATGTTGCTAAAACAGAATAAGTTTCTTTGTTAGCAGTTAATTTCATTTTGTTAAATTCTGATTTTCCAGAGAATAAATAAACAAAACCACAAACTAAAACAACTATTAAAATTCTGAATATTGAAAAATTGAATGGTCTTTTTGTATTGAGTGAAATGCCGTTTAATGTAATAATATCTTTTTCATCTAAATCGAAAGTGATGCTCATTCCCGAAACATTTCCGTAAGGGTGAATGTTAATATAATGGCTCTTTTTAACATCGCGCGAAATATTTCTTTTTGGCGTTTCGTATGTTACAAGGTTTCCGTCATCGCTTAACTTAACGGTGACAGGAATGTTTTTCTCTGTGTTTATATCTGCAATGTCAAAATGAATGTTTTTAATATCGTCATCTATTTCAGGGAAGAAAACAGTGTTATTTTCGTAAGTTAAAACATATTTATTATTAAGTTCAAAATAATCAAGATAGTGGTTAAGTGAAATTTCTTCATTTTTAGCATTGCTATAAAAATTAACATTGAAAACTGTCACTTCAAGACCAACTGCAAAAACTAAAAAACTTAAAAGAATTGAAATCAGTTTTTTGTTATCTTTAAAATCTTTGTTTGCTTTTTTATAAATGAAAAAGGCAAGAAGTGAAAAAATCACAACACCCATAAGCATCAATATAATCATAAGTTACCCCATATAAAATATTTAATATAGTATATTAAACCATAAATTGTATTAAATGTAAATCATTACATCAGATTGTAACAAAATTTTTATAAAAAAACCTTTACACAGAACAAATGTTTTGTTATAATAAACACAAACAAATGTTTGGCAGGTGTGGATGGTGGAAAAGGTTATATTGCATTGTGATTGCAATAATTTTTTTGCGTCTGTTGAAGCGAGTATGTTTCCGGAGCTTAATAATTATGCTTTTGCAGTTTGTGGTGACCCTGAGTATAGACACGGAATTATTTTAGCCAAAAATGAAAAGGCAAAAAAATATGGTGTTGAAACTGCAGAACCTATATGGAAAGCAAAAGCAAAATGTAAAAATCTTGTGCTTGTAAAACCACATTATGAAAAGTATAGGGAATATTCTAAAAAAATATTCGGTATTTACTGTCGTTATACAGATTTGGTTGAACCTTTTGGTATGGATGAATGTTGGCTTGATGTAACCGGTTCACAAAATCTTTTTGGCAGTGGTGAACAAATAGCGAATGAGTTAAAAGAAGTAATAAAAAGAGAAGTTGGGGTTACAATATCGGTGGGAGTATCTTTCAACAAAATCTTCGCAAAAATGGGGAGCGACTATAAAAAGCCTGATGCGGTAACGGTAATTACAAAAGAGAATTTTAAAGATTTGTTATATCCGTTACCTGCAGGTGAACTTTTTACTGTTGGTAAAAAAGCGGCAGCTAAACTTAAAAATGTCGGTATAAATACAATAGGTGATATTGCAGAAATAGGCGAAGGTGTTTTAGAAAATCTTTTAGGTATTCAGGGTAAAGTTATTTTTCAGTATGCAAATGGTTATGATTACAGCAAGGTTAATCATTTTCAATACAGAGATGCATACAAGTCAATCGGTAACGGAATGACCTTTAAAACTGACCTTAAAACATGGGCAGATGTACGCACCTGTGTTTTCTTTCTTTCAGATAAAGTTTCGGCGAGATTAAGAAAACACGACGTGGCGTGTGCAGGGTTACAGGTGGGTAT
>JAFSBS010000111.1 GCA_017437165.1 Clostridia bacterium | reverse complement strand
GGCGATTTTTCTGATGAAAAACGAACAGAATTCGCTTCAAAACTCAGTGATTTTAAAACAAGAAAAAACGAATTATTAAGTATAAAGAAAAAGAAACATATAAAAATGCTTACAAGATTATCGAAAGCATTCCCCTTTATATTTAAGAGATTCATAAAAAGAAACAACAATATTGATGAATTATTAAATAACTTAATTCACCTTATTGAAGGTAAAAAATAAAGTAAAAGGATTGATTAGAATGAATTTGACACATAGTTTTTACAGAGTTTACCAAAGTGTTTACAAAGTTGCTATGGGTGCACTTGACTGGACACCACCTGAACTTTTACAAGGTGCAGGAGCAATAAAAAAACTTCCTGCTTAGTTAAAAAGCAAGGTGTAAGCAATGTACTTGTTGTAACCGATAAAGGTCTTATGGGACTTCATCTGCTTGTCTCTCTTTTTGAGGGACTTGATGCTGAAGGTATTAAGTACACTGTATTTGATGGTGTTCAGCCTAACCCGACAATTTATAATGTAGAAGAGGCTTTAAAGCTTTATCACGACAATAACTGCGAAGCTTTTATTGCTTTTGGTGGTGGCTCACCAATGGACTGTGCAAAGGTTACCGCAGCAAAGGTTGCAAGACCTAATAAGTCAATCCCTTCAATGAGAGGTCAATTAAAAGTTTTAAAGAAAACTCCTCTTATCTTTGCAGTTCCTACAACTGCTGGTACAGGTTCAGAAACTACTCTTGCAGCGGTTATTTCTAACCCTGATACACACGAAAAGAATGCAATTAACGACCCTGTTCTTCGTCCAAAATTTGCAGTTCTTGACCCTGAGCTTACAGTTGGTCTTCCACCACATATCACTTCAACAACAGGTATGGACGCGCTTACACACGCTGTTGAAGCATTTATAGGTAGAAGTAATGTTAAATCTACTGAAGAGGCCGCTTTAAAGGCTACAAAGCTTATTTTCGAAAACATTGAAAAGGTTTACGAGGATGGTAAAAATATTGAAGCAAGAGAAAATATGCTTGTCGCTTCATTCTACGCTGGAGTTGCATTCACAAGAGCTTACGTTGGCTATGTTCACGCTATTGCTCATAACTTAGGCGGTATGTATGGTATTCCTCACGGACTTGCAAATGCAGTAATTCTCCCTTACATACTCGAGTTCTTCGGCGACTCTGCTCACCACAGACTTGCAATTTTAGCAGATGTTGCTGGTATTACAGATGGCTTGAAAACTGAAAAAGAAAAAGCAGAAAAATTCATTGAAGCAATTAAAGAGCTTAACAGAAAAATGAATATTCCTGATAAGTTTGAAGGCATTAAAGATGAAGATATTGAACTTATTGCAACTCGTGCTCTTAAAGAAGGTAACCCACTCTACCCTGTTCCAAAGATTATGAATCTTGAGGAATGTAAAGCGATAATAAAAAAATTACAGAAATAAGATAACAAAAAAAGAGCCTGCATCAAGCAGGTTCTTTTTTATTTTTCTTTTTATTTGTATTAAAGCTGTTAAGAAACTAGCGTC
>JAFSBS010000110.1 GCA_017437165.1 Clostridia bacterium | reverse complement strand
TTGAATTCAGTTGAGTGCGCACCTAAACGTGATTTCCTCATGGAACTTAAAAATGCTATGGAGGGGACAGGTGTTCGTTTTGGTGTTTACCATTCAGTTTATGAGTGGTGGCATCCTTATTACCTTGAAGACCCTGAAAAATATGCTTTAGAGCATTTACACCCAATGCTTAAGGAATTAGTTGAAAAATATCAACCAAGCACACTATTTACAGATGGTGAATGGGAACAAGAAAGCTCTGTATGGCATTCAACAGAGTTTTTGCAATGGCTTTACAACGAATCTTCTGTTAAAGATTTTGTTGTACCAAATGACCGTTGGGGCAAAGAAACCCGTGGTCGTAAAGGTGGTAATTTCACTACTGAATATGGTGTTATAGATGTTTATCTAGGTACAGAAAGAAGAATTGAAGACGTTGAATTAGACAGACCATTTGAAGAGTGCCGTGGCATTGGTCGTTCTTTTGGCATAAATAAAGAAGAAGGTTGTGAAAACTATCTTACAGTAAAAGAACTTCTTAAAACACTTTGCTCACTTGTTTCAAAAGGAGGTAACTTCCTTCTTAATATTGGTCCTGATGCAGATGGTACCATTCCGCCACTTATGGAAGAACGTCTTTTAGGTATGGGTAAATGGTTAGAAGTAAACGGTGAAGCAATTTACGAGTCTGAAGTTTACGAAAAAACTAAAAAAGATGGTCTTTATTATACCCAAAATGGTAACAATATTTATGCAATTACAGAAGTTTTTCCATCCAAGAAACAGACTTTTTCTGAAATTCCATATAGTGATGATATTAAAGTTTCACTACTTGGTTCTGAGGCAAAAGTTAATATTTACAATGAAAACGGAAAACTTTCATTAAAAGCTGATATTGATTCACCTGATGATATAAATTCACAGTACCTTTATACATACAAAATCACAAAGTAAAGAGGTTTTTTATGGGACACCCATTAAAGCATTTTATAACAATTACAAAACATCGTCATGTCGTTATAAAACATTGCGCAAAATGTGGTATTTTATGGCAAGGTCTTTTTCACGACCTGTCAAAATATACTCCATCAGAGTTTATCGTTGGTAGTCGTAATTATCTTGGGACAAAAAGCCCTAATGAAGCAGAAAGACAAAAACAGGGTTACTCACTTGCGTGGATGCATCATAAAGGCAGAAACAAGCACCATTTTGAATATTGGACTGATTATAGTCCTGTAACTAAAAAAATCGAACCGGTTGAAATGCCATTAAGATATGTTGTTGAGATGTTCTGCGACAGAGTAGCAGCGAGTAAAATTTATAATAAAAAAACTTATAACGAAAATATGCCTATTGAATATTTTATGAAAGCAAAAAACAGGCGTATAATAAATGAAAAAACTTCCGACCTTTTAGAATCTTGGCTTTTGATGCTTCAGGAAAAAGGCGAGGAGGAGACATTTAAATACATAAAGTGTTTAGTTAAAAAACAAAAATAATGCGGTAATATAAAAGTTATGGAGAATGTTATGAAAAGTAAATTTATCATTTCACTTTCAATAGTTGTTTTACTTATATCAGTTTTATTCACTGGTTGCGATTTTTCAATTTCGCTTCCGGGTGGTGCTGAAGATATTTCGCAAGTTGATATAAACAATGCGGTTACGCGTGTAGAAGAAGTAACTGATGATAATGGTAATGTTATTGGTACAGAAAATGTTACACTTTCTGATAAGGAGATTCAGGAGGGTAAAGATTTCTATAGCAAATTAGATGCGAATGCATTAGAAGGCATTTCTGATAATCGTTATAATACTGCTACAAACAATAATGCCCAAAATGAAAAGTCGGTTTTCCAGTCGAGAAATTACTATGTTATTGGCAGAATAGTTAAAGATGGAAAATCTTCAACTTATAAATTAGCACAGAGTGGTAATAAATATGCTATTATGACAGTTTATAATGGACATCAGATTGGTATTATTATCGATTATGTTAACATTTATTTAGTACAACTTGAAAATAAAAGTTATATAACAATTCCAAAAGCGTTATTGTCACAGGCAGAGGATTCTGAAGTTAAATCTTTTTTAGAAGATGATTTGCTGGATAGTGACAAAAAAATTGTGAAAAATGGAACTACTAAAATTGATGGTAAAGAAGTTTCGTATAGTAAATATGACGATGGAAGCATTTCATATTACAAAGAAAATACTATTTTGATGACTAAAAATAATGATGGTACAATAATTTACTATGATACTGTTACAAATAATGCTCCGTCAGGTTTTTTTGCACCACCGGCAGGGTTTACCGCTAAACCATTGAATGCAGAGAGTGTTCAGGAATTTTCTGATTTAATTGGGGGAGTCAAGAGTGAATAATATGACAAAGAGAGTTGTTCTCGTAACCGGTGGTTCAAGAGGTATTGGTGCAGATATTTGCAGAAAACTTGCTTTGAAAGGATATACTGTAGCAATTGGGTATAACACGTCTGAAAAAGAAGCACAAGAGGTAAAACAAGATTTACTTTCACTTGGTGTTGATGCTGACATTTTTAAAGCAGATATAACTAATCCGAATGAAGTGCGAAAACTATTCGTTAATATTGATAATCGTTTTGGTTCACTTTACGCTCTTGTTAATAATTCCGGTATTGCAGAGCAAGCATTATTTACCGATATTACTGATGATATGTGGGATAGAATGATTTCTACAAATCTTTCAGGCGCTTTTTATTGTTCGAGAGAAGCAGTTAAAAGGTTGCTTAAAAATAAAGAGGGTAAAATTGTCAATGTTGCTTCTATGTGGGGAGAGGTTGGCGCTTCTATGGAAGTGCATTATTCAGC
>JAFSBS010000109.1 GCA_017437165.1 Clostridia bacterium | reverse complement strand
TTAGTTAGAAACAACGGTATTCCTACTTATTTTGCGGCAGATATTGCTTATCATGTTAATAAGCTAAAAGACAGAGAATTTGACCTTGCGATTGATGTATGGGGCGCAGACCACCATGGTCACGTTGCAAGAATGAAAGGTGCAATGGAAGCAGTCGGCATTGACGGCGACAGACTTGACGTTGTTTTAATGCAGCTTGTTAATCTTATGAAAGACGGACAGGCGGTTAAAATGTCAAAAAGAACAGGTAAAGCAATAACACTTGTTGATTTACTTGACGAAGTACCAATTGACGCAGTAAGATTTTTATTTAATATGCGTGAAGCAGGCAGTGCTATGGACTTTGACTTAGGTCTTGCAGTTGAACAATCTAACCAGAACCCTGTTTACTATTGCCAATATGCACACGCAAGAATCTGCAGTATTTTAAGAAAATTAGAAAACGAAGGCGTTAAAATAAGAAAACCATCTAAAGATGAGCTTATGCTTCTCTCCTCACCGGAAGAAAAAGATTTAATTTCTCATTTAGCCTCTCTTACAGGTGTTATTGTACTTGCTGCAAATACTTATGACCCTGCAAAAATTACACACTATGCAGGTGAGCTTGCTACTAAATTCCACAGATTCTATAACGCACAACGTGTTATGACAGATGATGAAAGTGTAATGCAGGCGAGAATTTTCCTTTGCAACTGTGTAAGAAACACTATGAAAAATGTTCTTTCTATGCTTAAAATTCAGGCTCCTGAAAGTATGTAATAACAATGGAATTTGCTTACATAAAAAAATTAAAACCATTTATAATCCTCGCAATGATATTTATTTTTATGCCTGTTATAACAAAAGCGGGTGGTCTTGTACCAACAGATTTTAATGGTTTTGCCGTTACAAGTGATGATATAGTCGTTGTCGGCGATAACACCGCCGTTACCGGCTGGAAAGATAATAAAAAAGTTTTTTCCTTTGAATTATCTTTAAAAAGTGACTATGCTTTGTCTGTAAATCAAAACGATAATATCGTTATTTATACCAAAAACGCGAGATTTACATTTACTCAGGATGGTACACCACTAACTTTTTCGGAAAACAGCACCGAGAATTACGAAGAACTCAAAAATCGTAAGGTTGTAACGACAAATAGTGGTGCGAGTTATATTCTGACAAATAAACTCGGTTTTATAAATAGCGTTATAAAAATTGAAAACGGAGAACAAACAACTGTTTACAGAACACCTTCCGCTGTATTATTTGCAGAATTTGCATTCTGGGAGGGTAATATAATACTTGTGGTGTGTTTTATAGCGGGACTTCTTGATGTAAGGAAAAGGCGTTTTTTAAATAAACCAACTTACAGCTACGAAAATAATAGTTTAACAGAAAAACCCGAAACAACCGAATCGGTTAAAGAAAAGAGTGAATTACCAAAATTCTTAAAAGCTTTTCAGAAACCCGAATTTCAGAATAAAGGTGCTGCATTTTCAGATGAATACAGTGCAAAACCCGGGGAAAGACCAAGATTTACAGAAACAATTACAAAAAACGATAACAGTGAAACCACAGATAGCGAATAACTACCTGTGGTTTCAAAAATATTTCAACTTTTTTCAAATTAAGTATTGACAATCAAAACATTATTCGCTATAATATCAATGCTTTGAAGACATATTCTTCAATCGGGGTGTAGCGCAGTTGGTAGCGCGTCTGGTTTGGGACCAGAATGTCGGGAGTTCGAGTCTCTTCACTCCGACCAAATACAAGGAATAACCTTTTGGTTGTTCCTTGTATTTTTTTGCATTGAAAAAACTTTAATTCCTGATATTCAGGCACAACCAGGCGCCCGTCTGGTTTGGGCTATGAGCACGACCGCCGCCTGTGGCGGATGAAGGGAGTGCTTATAGGCGTAGCGGTCAAAATCGTTAGCGACGAGCAGGAGCGACCAACGATTTTGGGCACCGCAAGAGGCACGCAGTGAGAATG
>JAFSBS010000010.1 GCA_017437165.1 Clostridia bacterium | reverse complement strand
TAAAGGGAGTTAAATTCCCCGGCCCGCTTACCATTGACAAAGAAAAGTGCGTAAACTGCAAACAATGTATGAAAATAGGCTGTCCTGCAATTTCATTGAAAGACGGAAAAGTTGAAATTGACAAAACACAGTGTAATGGTTGCGGTTTGTGTACTAAAATGTGTAAATTAGGTGCAATTGGAGGTGGCAACAATGAATAAAAGTATTATGATTGTAGGTGTTGGCGGTCAGGGCACACTTCTTGCCAGCAGAATTTTAGGTAATGTTGCCATAAAACAGGGTTTTGATGTTAAAGTTTCAGAAGTTCACGGTATGAGCCAAAGAGGCGGAAGCGTTGTAACTTATGTTCGTTACGGCGAAAAAGTATATGCGCCAATTATTGACAAAGGTGGTGCAGACATTATTCTTGCTTTTGAACAGCTTGAGGCATACAGATACCTCGATTACCTTAAAAATGACGGTAAACTGATTGTTAATACACAGCAGATTGACCCGATGCCTGTTATAATAGGTGCAGAACAATATCCCGAAAACATACTAGGCAAAATCGAGAAAAAAGGTGTTTCGATGATTTCTGTTGATGCAACAAAACTTGCATTAGAGGCAGGAAATGTAAAGGCGGTTAATGTTGCATTAATTGGCGTGTTGGCGTCAAAAATGAATATCGACAAACAGGTGTGGCTTGATGTTATAAAAGAAACAGTACCCGAAAAGTTTTATGAAGTAAATGTATCTGCTTTTGAACTTGGGTACAACTGTAAGTAAATAATTTAAAGTTTTTTTAAAAAAGACTTGATTATTTAAAGTTTTTGTGGTATAATATCTTTACATTATAAGGTTTTTGCAAAGAGTGGGTTTTACCCACTCTTTGTTTTATGAAGGGAGTGAAAACTGTGGCTTACTCGAAAACGGAAGAGATTGTTTTTACACAAGGTGAGCTAATTTCAAAAAATTACGGTTACAGTATTTACGATGTTGAATTTGTAAAAGAAGGTCCTCACAAGTTTTTGCGTATTTATGTTTGGAGCGAAGAGGGAGTAGACCTTGATATCTGCGAAAAAATAAGCAGAGAATTAAGCGAGTACTTAGACCGCGAAGACTTAATACCTGATGCTTACTTTTTAGAAGTTTCATCTCCTGGTATCGAAAGAGTGCTTAAAACTGACAAACATTTTTTAGATGCAACAGGTGAAGAAATAAAAGTTAAGTTAGTAAAAGGTCAGGACAAAGAAGTTACAGGAAAACTTTTAAGCACTGATATTACGACTGTCGTTTTATTGCGTGATGGAGAAGAATTAAAAATTGAAAGAAAAAACATTGCTAAAGCAAATGTTGTTTTTAAATTTTAACAGGGAGTGATTAAAAAAATGAGTGAAGATTTTGTTACATTATTGGAGCAGTTTGAAAAGGAAAAAGGCATAAGCAGAGATGTACTTATTGAAGCGTTGGAACAGGCGCTTGTATCTGCTTACAAAAAGAATTACGGAAGCAATAAAAATGTAAGAGTTGAAATTGACAGAAAAACAGGCAGTATGAAT
>JAFSBS010000009.1 GCA_017437165.1 Clostridia bacterium | reverse complement strand
AAATTTCTTTCTGCCCCAACGGTCAGCCAAAGGTCTGTATAAAAGACCTATTGCCTGAAAAGGAACTACAAGAATTGAAAGAATGTCCAAGACACCGCCAGAGCTTTCACCAAAATTGCTTAAAAGGTCGTTTGCGATTTCTGTTTTCATTAAAGTACCTATTTGTGATGCTATTTCATCTGTGCCATAAATCAAGGTAATAATAAAAACCAAGTAAGCGAAGTAAAAACTCTTTTTAGGTCTGTTTTTTTCCTGCTCCCATTTTTTTATCTCTTTTTCTCGTTTTATTGATTGTTTTTTTAATCTTTCAGGGGTAAGTTTTTTTGACATTAAATCACTCCCGAACAAATAAAAATTATTACTTAAAGTATATCATTTAATTCTGATTAAGTCAATTATTCTGATTGCTTTTATATAAGTAATATGTTACTATATAAGCAAAGATTTTTTTAGCGAAGAGGTATTTTTATGGACTATAAAAACCCATTACTTCCACCTGAAGAAAGAGCAAAATCACTTCTTTCTTTAATGACATTAGAAGAAAAAGTTGCACAGATGGATATTATAAGGGGTGTTGAATTTTCAACCAAACCACATAAGTTGTATCATTGTGCTGTACATACAGATTCAGAAATTCTTGAAGATAAATTGAAAGATACTTTAGGTAACAGAGGTATAGGGTTTATTCACGATTGTTACTCGCACCCTGTATTTTTTAATAAATTACAAAAATTTGTTATTGAAAATTCAAGACTCGGTATTCCTTGTATGTTTACAGGTGAAGCGTTACATGGTATTCTTTGGCCGGGTGCTACAGTATTCCCGGTGCCGTTAGCATTAGCGTCAAGTTTTGACAGAAAAAATGTTAACACAATAGGCAGGGCAATTGCGAGTGAAACACGTGCTTTGGGTATGCATGAAATTTTAGCACCTAATCTGGATGTTGCAAGAGAACCACGTTGGGGCAGAGTTGAAGAAACATTTGGTGAAGATACCTACCTTTCTTGCGAAATGGCTTACCAGATTGTTACAGGTGAGCAACAGGATGGCGATATAAAAAGACCTGATGCTGTTGTTTGTGAACCCAAGCATTATTGTGTTCACGGTATTCCTGAAAATGGTATTAACTGCGCTCAGGCGCGAGTTGGTAGGCGAGAAATTGAACAGAGTTATTTGCCTGTATTTGAAACTGCAATAAAAAAAGCAGGTGCTTACAATGTAATGTCCTGTTATAATGCTATTGATGGTGAAGTCGTTTTAAGTTCAAAGTATTATTTAACCGATATTCTTCGTGAAAAATGGGGGATGAAAGGTTATGTAAGAGCAGACTGGGGTTCTGTTGTAAGACTAGTAAACCGCCATTTTACTGCCGCAACTGATGAAGATGCAATCTGTGATTCAGTGAATGCGGGTCTTGATATGCAAGGTTGTTGTGACTATGATACTGCAACATGGGAAGGCACAATTATAAAGAATGTAAAATCGGGCAGAATTCCTATGAAACGAATTGATGATGCAGTTTTAAGAGTGCTTAAAATTAAATTCGAGTTAGGTCTTTTTGAGAATCCTTACACAGATGAGAAAATGCACGAGAGTGTAATAAGATGTGAAAATCATCTGAATGTTTCTCATGAAGCGGCTAAAAAGTCAATGACACTTATTAAAAACAGTGGTGTTTTACCATTAGAAAAAGGCAAATATAAAAAAATTGCACTTTTAGGGCCATCTGCAAATCGTCAGAGATTAGGGGGTTATTCATCGGTGCCTGATGGATACGAATTAAGAAGTGTACTTCAGGAATTAAGAGATTTACTCGGAGACGAAGTGGAAATTGAATATTGCAACGGTTGCGGTATTCCTAAAGATTTACACGTGGAAACACAAGAAGGTCAGCCACACCTTGTTGAAGTTTATGACGAGGACGAAAAAGAGTGTATAGAAGATGCAGTTAAAATTGCTGAAAAATCTGATATTGTTATTATTGTCGGCGGCGACAATACATTTACAAGTAGTGAAGGTCACGACAGAGCAGATTTGAAATTACCCGGTAAACAACGCGAATTGATAGAAGAGGTTGCAAAAACAGGTAAACCTGTTGTGCTTGTTTTAGAAAACGGCAGGGCGGTAGATTTACAAGTAGAAAGCGGTGTATGTGACGCAATTTTACTCGCGTGGTTCGGTGGCGAAACAGGTGCAAAAGCAATTGCAGAAACACTTGTTGGTTTAAATAACCCTGCGGGTAGATTACCGGTATCTTTCCCACAGGATTCTTATAGGATTCCTTGCTACTACACAGTTCTTCCCAATAATACAGAGGTTATGTTTGAGGGTAGCAGAAGACCTCGTTACGAATTTGGTTTTGGTCTTTCTTATACCGGATTTGAATACAGTAACTTGAAAATTGAAAAACTTACTGAACTTGATTACAAAGTAAGTGTAAATGTTAAAAATATCGGTAAAGTAAAAGGTGATGAAGTAGTACAACTTTATATAAATGATAAAGTTTCTTCAATTATTACACCACTTAAAGAACTTAAAGGTTTTGAGAGAATTACACTTGAAGCAGGGAAAACG
Organism: Clostridia bacterium; assembly: GCA_017437165.1. GTDB lineage: Bacteria > Bacillota > Clostridia > Oscillospirales > Acutalibacteraceae > DTU089. The sequence continues at coordinate 3,735 of JAFSBS010000009.1, read as the reverse complement.
AAAACAGTGGAATTCACACTTGGTTTTGATTCATTCAAACTTCTCGACAGACATTTTGAATGGGTTGTAGAAGATGGTGAGTTTGAGATTTTAGTTGGTGCTTCTTCAGAAGATATAAGACTTAAAGATACAATTACGATTGCGGTAAAATAAAATGAATGAATTAAGCGAACTTTTTAAAAATGTTAATGACAATGAAACAATAGTTTTAGAACGTGAAAGAATTTATGATGTAAGGCAGGATGACTCATTTTTGCTTACGGGTTACTATTGTTCTAATACTGCCAAAAAAGACGAAAATCCTGACGGAACACGCTTTACCGCAATTTATATTAAAGAAAAAAGAAATATTACTCTTGATGGTAACGGGGCTACTGTTTTAGTTCATGGTAAAATGACACCTATATTACTTGACCATTGTGAAAATATCACTATAAAAAATCTTACAATCGACTACGCTTGCCCTACAATGTCGGAGTTCAAGGTTTTAAAAAGTGAAAATGGAGTTTGTGATATTAAAATAAATGAAGATTGTCTTTATAGAATTGATGGTAACGAACTTTTCTGGATAGGTGAAAGTGATAAAAACGGGGAACCGTATTGGGAAGACAATTACCACGGAAATAAGCGTCATATTAAATTTTTTGACCCGGAAACTTACGAAACTCGCGATTTCAGAAGAGCAGATTTGAATTTTACAAAAATAGAAGAACTCGGAAATAATACTTTAAGAGTACATTTTAAAAATCCTGAGATTTGTTTTAAGGCAGGCACAACAATTCAGACACGTAATATAATTCGTGACCAGGTCGGAAGTTTTTTTGAAAGATGTAAAAATCTTGAATTTATAAATCTTCGTGTAAAATTCATGCACGGTCTTGGTATGGTTTCACAGTTTTGTGAAAATGTAAGTTTTATAAATTGTGATTTGACACCCGCAGAGCATAGAACAGTTGCAAGTACAGCTGATTTTTTTCAGTTCTCAGGTTGTAAAGGTCAACTGAAAGTTCAAAACTGCAAAGCCTATGGAGCACACGATGACTATGTAAATGTACATGGAACGCACTTGAGAATTATAAAGAAAAGCAAAAAAGAAAATTCAATAGTTGTTCGTTTTATGCACCCCGAAAGTTGGGGCTTTCAGGCTTTTTCAATTGGTGATGAACTTGAGTTTGTTAAATGGGATACTTTAACACCATATTACTGTGTAAAGGTTAAAGACTTTACTCGTCTTAATGATACTGATATCAAGCTCTTTCTTGACAGAGAATTACCAAAACTCAAACGAAACAAGGATGTAGTAGAAAATGTATCATGGACACCGGATTTGTTGGTTCAGAATTGCTCTTTCGGTCAAACTGCGGGTAGAGGAATACTCGCAACTACCCGTGGCAGAGTTGTTATAGAAAACAACCAATTTTTTAAGTTGTGGGGACCTGCTTTACTTATAGAAGATGATTGCAATTTCTGGTTTGAATCGGGTTACACAAAAGAGATTGTTTTTAGAAATAATATAATTGATGCGTGTGATTTTGGTCCTACTTGTGAGGGCGCTCCGACTATAAGATATACCCCTAAAGTTATGAAGAAGAATTCAGAAGATTTTGTTCACGGTAAATTGATTCTTGAAAACAATACCTTTAAAAATGCTTATGGTGACACACATAAAATCCACCTTGAATATTTAGAAAATGCAGAAATTAAAAATAATGTGTTCGATAAAGGATTTCAGATTGAAACAATTTGTGTGGGTAATGTTGCAAAAGAAAATAATATTATAAAATAATAAAAAACTACTCGTTCACATGAGCGAGTAGTTTTACTTTTTATTACTTCTTTTTAAAATCAAACTTAGGCATCATACCGATTTTATCAGGTGTATGTAAAGGTAATTGGTAAATATCGTGTCCGGGGAATTCGTTACCTTCAACAAACAACGGACCATCAGGTGTAAAAGCAACATCCCAACCTGCGTACCCCATTTCCGGAATTTCCTGACAAGCTTTTTTGCAAAGCTCAAGTGCTTCCTCCCAGTAAGGGAATTTAAAACCTTTAATTGGTTCATTTGTAAGCGGGTGATTTGTAAAAGCATTTTTCTGTTTATCAATTGCAACTTGAGAAACAATACCTGTTTCAACATCAATTGGTGCAGTCATACCGCCGCTGTTGAAGTTGTCAACAAATTTACCGTTACCAATTCTGAAATATGCCGCAATAATGTGTGGCTCGAGTTTTAAATCTTTTCTTTTTTCAACAGGTGTTTCTAAAACAGAGTTACCATCTTCATCTGTAACAACAGTAACAATTCTTACGGTGTTAATTGAATGAGGGTGAACACGGCTTACATCCTCGTGCTGAATAATAAGTTCTTCTAATTCAAAATTATCTGCTTCACTTGATAATTTTTCGTATAATTCATTGAGTGAACTGTATTCTTCAATGTTGATTTTTTCAATACCCTTACCGCAACCACCATCAATAGGTTTCGCCATAAAAGTAGGGTGTTTTTTCATAAAGTCGATAACTTCCTGTTTGTCTGAACCAATTACTTTGATCCAATCCCTTTTAATATAATCATTAAAACGAGTGTTGAATTCATCTTTGTTCATAAAGTAGTGAAGCACACTTTTATCGCAATACTTTAAAACAAATGCGTTATTTCTGCCGCGTGTTAAATATGTGTCACGCTGTTCTGGTGTAAGGTTATACATTTCAAATAAATCGTAATCCATATAACCTGCACCATAAAGTCTTGCACATTTCTGCATATCCATAAAAATTGCAATTCGTGACATTTTTGTTTTTTTATGAACTGAATTTATTTTTTGGAGCATTGCTTTATAGTCCATGTGTAATAATCTTTTAAAAATATAAACTATATTATTCATTACTGCACCCCTGTATGTGAAAATTAACGAGAGAATTATATCACAAAATCAAATTTAATACAATAAAAAAATAAAAGTTATTATATTTAAAAAATTTACAGAAAATTTTTAAAAAAGTAAACACCGGGACAAGTATGGTACATCTTATATGTTATAATAGAGTGAAAATGGGTAAGAATGGGCTGAAAAAATGCCTGAATGGGTTAATAAAAATAAGGAGGGCTTTTGAATGAAAATGAGATTGAAGATACCTGAAGGTTATAGGATTTACAAAAAAGAAAATGAGATTGAACTAAAAAAAGTTCCTGACGAGTTTAAGAATGATGGCGGGAATTACATATCTTTAATTAAACGAAAAGATGAATATAACGCAGTTGTTGTTAAACATAAAATAAAATGTCCTCATTGCGGAAAGTTTTCATCAATGTACTTTCCGGAAAATTATGAAGATGTAAATAATGAACCAATCAGAAGCGGAAAAGAAGTTGAGGATTGGCTTAATAGTAAACGCGAAGTTTTAAAAAATACTGCCGTTATGATGTCTGTAGGTAAATTTCTTGATTATTCTGATGAATACCATTGTTATAAATGTGGTAAAGTTTCAAGCAAAAGTGATAATTTTTGCGAAGTGATTATTGAAACAACTGAAACTGAATTGACAGTAAAGAGAAATTTAAAAACTTTAGGCGAAATTGCAGGAATAAACTGGACTACCGGTGAATTGTTGATAGCTTTTCCGTTATATGAACAGTTAATATTTGATTTTTCGAGTGGTATAATTCGTTTTGAATTAGTAAGCGGAAACGATGTTGTTTCAAAAGACGTAACTAATAATGAAGTTGATTTT
>JAFSBS010000108.1 GCA_017437165.1 Clostridia bacterium | reverse complement strand
TGCAGGTGTTGATATTGTTGAAGATTCTACTTTGGGTTACCCTGTATTTCAGACTTTTTCCGAAGTTCAGGTGAAAGCAGATGTAATTGTAGATTTTTCAAATCCGGCATTACTTCTTTCAATGTTGGACTACGCTAAATCAACAAATACTGCAGTTGTAATTTCTACAACTGGTCTTTCAGATGAACAGATTAAAACTGTTGAAGAATTTTCACACGAAATACCTGTTTTCTTCTCTTACAATATGTCAATGGGTGTCAGTCTTCTTTGCGAATTAGCAAAAACTGCTGCAAAAGTATTGGGTAATGATTTCGACATTGAAATTGTTGAAGCTCACCACAACCAGAAGTTAGATGCTCCGAGCGGAACTGCTATAATGTTAGCTGATGCAATAAAAGAAGAAATTCTTGATATTTATTATGAGTACGACAGACACTCAAAAAGACAAAAGAGAAACGAAAAAGAGATTGGTATCCATTCAATTCGTGGTGGCAATATTGTTGGTGAACACGAAGTTATTTTTGCTGGTAATGACGAAATTGTAAAGCTCAGTCACTCTGCTCGTTCAAAAGCAATTTTTGCCCAAGGTGCAGTTAATGCTGCAATCTTCGTAAACGGCAAAGCACCAAGAATCTATAATATGAAAGACCTTGTTAATGGTTAAAAAATTACACCCAACATCATCAAAATGATGCTGGGTGTTTTGTTTATTATTCTGATAAAAACTTAATTGCTTTTTCGTATTTCTCTTTTCGCTTTAAAGCTTTTTCGTCAACTACTGAAAGTCTTGTTAAATCGCTGTTGTGTTTTAAATCAGCAAGCTTTACTTTGGTTGCAACTTCATTTTTCTTAATCTCGCCTACATATTCCATATAAGGTGTATTCTTATTGTGTGTCAAAAGCCTTAAAGCAGATATTATTACTTCACCAAAATCTTGCTTTTCTAAATCTTCAAAAGTTATATCAGTATCTTCAACAACATCGTGAAGAAGTGCTACTACGGTCGTTAATTCATCTGTCATCTGCTCAGCTAAATAAAACGGATGAAAAACATACGGCATACCACTTTTGTCAACTTGCTCTTTATGCGCTTCAAAACAGAGTTTTAAGGCTTTTTTAGTTAATTCAGTATAAATCATCTAATTCATCCTTTACTTCTTTTTATTCCTACTTTTAATAATCCAGCGACTATAATCAATATTTTCACCACGTTTATTGAAGTGCCAATGATTATTACCCCTTTTTAATGGACTATAAAACATAATAGTAGTTATAAAAAGCCATATCATATCGAAATAAAAAATGACTTTCTTTACCCCCTCTTTATCAAAATAGGACTGTTACACACAATGCAACAGTCCCGTGGTTTTTTAATATGCCTTACCCCAATAAACCATTTGTGTAGCAGGCTTGCCACAGCAAACGCATTTATCTGAGAGATTTTCTTGCTCGAATGGAATACAACGAGAACCAACGCCTGTAAGTTCTTTAACCTTGTCTTCACATTCTTCTTCGCCACACCACATTGCTTTAATGAAACCATCACCGTTTTCAGTGAGTGCTTTGTTGATTTCATCAATTGTAGTACAAGCAAATGTATGTTTATTTAAGTTCTGGAGTGCTTTGTTATAAATAGCCTTTGCGAAATCGTCAAGTGCTTTCTGAATTTCAACTTCAAGATTATCAAGAGAAACAAAAATCTTTTCTCTGTTGTCACGACGTACTAAAACACATTGATTTTTCTCAATATCTTTAGGACCGATTTCAAGACGAAGCGGAACACCTTTCATTTCATATTCAGCAAACTTCCAACCGGCAGAGTTGTCACTATCATCAACTTTAACTCTGAATGTTTTTGAAAGTCTTTCTTTTAATTCATAAGCTTTGTCAAGCACACCCTCTTTATGTTGAGCAATAGGAAGAACAACAACTTGAATTGGTGCAACATCCGGTGGAAGAACGAGACCATTATCATCACCGTGTGACATAATAATAGCACCGATAAGTCTTGTTGTAACACCCCAGGATGTCTGATGAACAAATGAAAGTTTATTTTCTTTATCCTGATAAGTCATATTGAATGCTCTTGCAAAGCCATCACCAAAGTAGTGTGATGTACCTGCCTGAAGCGCTTTACCGTCGTGCATGAGCGCTTCAATAGCATAAGTAGAAACTGCACCCGCAAATTTATCACTTTCAGTCTTTTTACCTTTAACAACAGGCATACAAAGAGATTTTTCACAGAAGTCAGCGTAAATATTAAGCATACGTTCTGTTTCTTCAATTGCTTCTTCAGCAGTAGCGTGAACTGTATGACCTTCTTGCCATAAGAATTCTCTTGTTCTTAAAAATGGTCTTGTTGTCTTTTCCCAACGAACAACGCTACACCATTGGTTATAAAGTTTAGGTAAATCTCTGTGAGATTGAACAACTTTTGCATAATGCTCGCAAAAAAGTGTTTCGGAAGTAGGTCTTACACAAAGTCTTTCTTCAAGTTCTTCGCTACCACCGTATGTAACCCAAGCAACTTCTGGTGCAAAGCCTTCAACATGGTCTTTTTCTTTTTGTAAAAGACTTTCGGGAATAAACATAGGCATATAAACATTTTCGTGACCTGTTCTTTTGAAATGTCCGTCAAGAATGCTTTGAATATTCTCCCAAATAGCATAACCATAAGGGCGGATAATCATACAACCTTTAACACTTGAGTAGTCAACAAGGTCTGCTTTTTTTACAACATCTGTGTACCATTGAGCAAAATCAACTTCCATAGAAGTGATTGCTTCAACCATTTTTTTCTGTTCTGCCATTACAAAATTTCCTTTTCTAATTAGTTCTCTTCAATATATTTAACTAAATCACCAATAGTTTTCATACCTTCAAGAGCTTCGTCAGGAAGTTCGATTGAAAACTCATCTTCAACTGTCATAACAAGATCAACAAGGTCAAGCGAGTCAATGTCAAGTTCGTCAGTAAGTGAAGTAGTCATTGTAATAAGTTCTTCTTCAATTTCAAATTCTTCAATAATGATTGTTTTAAGTTTTTCGAAAACCATAAAAACAACTCCTAAAATTTATTTTTTACATAATACTGTAGTATAGATTTTATAAAGTTTATTAAGATTTGTCAATAGTTTTTCATAAAAGAATTGAATTTTAATTACCCAAAAAGAAAAAAGTGGGAAGTTCTCCTCCCCACTTGAACTACTTGTTAAATAACTTGTTGAATTCTCTGCTTATAATTGGTGAAATTAAACTGTAAATAGTAAGATTTACTGTTGATTTAACAAGGTTAAATGCAACACAGACTGCTAAAAATCCGGTTATAAAACCCTGAACATTTATGCCCATAAATTCCGAAACCATCCACATATTCATTGGAATCATAACAAGCGTCATTACAATTACACCTAAAAGATTAGAAATTAAAACACCTTTTATACCGTCAATTTTCTTTCTTACAAAATAAACCACTAAAATTGTAAGACCGGATG
>JAFSBS010000107.1 GCA_017437165.1 Clostridia bacterium | reverse complement strand
CCGCAAACGAATGCACCAGCACCAAGACGAATGAATAAATCAAAGTCAAAGCCTGAGTTAAAGATATTTTTACCTAAAAGACCATATTCACGAGCATCGTCAATAGCCTTCTGGAGTCTCTGAACAGCAATTGGATATTCAGCACGAACGTAAACGTAACCTTCAGTAGCACCTGTAGCGTAACCGCAGATTGTCATAGCTTCAACAAGACAGTGTGGGTCACCTTCAAGAACTGAACGGTCCATAAATGCACCCGGGTCACCTTCGTCGGCATTACATACAACATATTTCTGGTCTGCCTTGTTAGCAGCAGTAAAGCTCCATTTTCTACCTGTAGGGAAGCCACCGCCACCACGGCCACGAAGACCTGAATCAATAACTGTCTGAATAACATCTTCAGGAGTCATTTCAGTAAGAGCCTTCGCAAGAGCGCGATAACCATCATAAGCAATATACTCTGTGATATCTTCAGGGTTAATAACACCACAATTTCTGAGAGCTACTCTGTGTTGTTTTTTGTAGAAGTTTGTTTCATTCAAAGGTTTAACTGCTTCTTCAGTTACAGTCTCACTATAAAGAAGTCTCTTAACAATACGACCTTTAAGAAGATGTTCTTCTACGATTTCAGGAATATCTTCAACTTTTACTTCACTGTAGAAACAACCTTCCGGATAAACAATCATAATTGGGCCTAATGCACAAAGACCAAAGCAACCGGTTCTTACAACCTGTACTTCTTCTTCGAGACCCTTTGCCTTAATGTTTTCATTAAGTGCATCTATAAGTTCGCCACTGTGGCTTGAAGTACAACCTGTACCACCACAAACGAGAACGTGGGCACGATACATATCTTTCTTCCTCCTTATTTAGTCACAGCGCCTACTGTGTATTCAACAACAGGCTTACCATTTACAAGATGTTCTGTTACAACTTTCTGTGCTTTTTCAGCAGTCATCTGAACATAAGTAACTTTTTCTTTACCGGGTTCAAAAATTTCAACGATTGGTTCATACTGGCACATACCAATGCAACCTGTCTGTGTAACAGAAACGTGTTGAACATTTCTTTTTGCTACTTCGTCAACAAGTGCTTTTAAAACAGGACGCGCACCTGCAGCGATACCGCAAGTAGCCATACCAACAACAACTCTGATACCGTCGTTACCTTCAGCATCACGAGCAGCAAGTTGTGCCTGTGCTTTTTCTTTTATAGCAAGTAACTCTTCAAGAGATTTCATAAAAGTCATCCTTTCAATAATTCGTTATGTTGTTCATTTAAATATTGTTCAATCCAATTCATAACCGATGGTTCCGAAAGCGGAACACCTTCAAGAATTTTTTTTATTTCAACAGTTGCGAAGACAAATTCTTTATCATCCAGCACACGTTTATATAAAAACTCCTTATCGTTATTCATTGAAACTATTGTCACGATAGTCGAAGTTATATCACCAAGCGGTGTAAAATCAATGCTGTCTGTTTTAAACAGCGCTTCAATTTTTGTGCCGACACCTTTCTGCGAATCGATTTTAAAACTGCCACCTGTTTGTTCAGCCGCCATTTTAAAAAGCGGAATTCCCATCCCTACCTTACGGGTAGTGCGGGTTGTAAAGAAAGGGTCAATAACACTTTTCACCTGCTCTTCCGTCATTCCGCATCCATTGTCGTAAACTCCAATTAAAAGAGTATTTTCTTTCGTATTTTCATTTACAACAATTTCTGTAAGTGTGGCCCCTGCGACTATTGAATTCTGAGCAATATCAAGAATATTAAGTGAGAGTTCTCTCATCTTATTTCATATATTTTGCAAGGATACCCGGAATATCATCTGCAGTAACCTTACCATAAACTTCACCATTTATTGTGAAAACAGGTGCGAGACCGCAAGCACCGATACAACGACAAGCCTCAAGTGAGAATTTACCATCTTCTGTACATTCACCTGCACCAATTCCGAGAACCTCACTGATTTTGTCAAGAATCTGTTGTGAACCTTTAACATAACAAGCTGTACCAAGACAAACTGAAATGTCATATTCACCTTTTGGTGAAAGTGAGAATTGTGCATAGAATGTTGCAACACCGTAAACTTTTTCAAGTGGTACATCCATACCTTCAGCAATCATAACCTGAACTTCTCTCGGCAAATAACCGTAAATACCTTGTGCTTCCTGCATTACGTGCATAAGTTGACTTTTGTCGTCTTTGCATTCTGCAATAACAGCATCAAGTTTTGCTTTTTGCTCAGGTGTACCCTTGAATGGAATACTACTGATTTTCTTGAGCATTTAAACTCCTCCATTTCAAAATAGAAACTATATTAAGTGACTTTCCGCCACATACATACTCTATAATTATAACAAGTAAAAATTAAAAAGTCCATAGAAAAAAACGACTTTTTTCGCTAAATTGATATTTTTTTAACATTTTTCTGTTTTGCATAAAATTCTTTCATAAAATTTTATATCTTTAAACGATATATATATCTTTGAGCGTTAATTTTAGAGAGTTTTTACAATAGAAAAAACAATCAGTATATGTTAAAATATATTTAACTATAAATTTTATATTGGAGAAATTTTTATGAAGATTTCTGAAATTCAGACTATACTCAACGCAGAACTCATTTGTGGTGCAGATTTATTGGAAAGTGAAGTATTCACCGCTTGCGGCAGTGATATGATGAGCGATGTTCTGGCTTTTGTAAAAGAACAGGCTGTTCTTCTTTCAGGTCTTGTCAACCCACAAGTTATCAGAACTGCTGAAATGATGGATATGAAATGCATTGTTTTCGTGCGTGGTAAAAAACCCGGTATGGATATGATTGACCTTGCAACCGAAAGAGATATTGTTCTTTTAAGAAGCAATTTAGAAATGTTTACCGCTTGCGGTCTTCTTTATAAACATGGTCTTAAAGGAGGCAGTGGAATCTGATGGAGCCAATTAAACTTCACTACGTTGTAAGTGGTAACGATTTTACTTGTGCCGGTGAAGCATCCGGTAAAATCAAGCGTGAATTAAAAGGTCTGGGTTTTCCTAACGATATTGTGCGAAATGTTGCAATTGCTGTTTATGAAGGCGAAATAAATATGGTAATCCACGCAGGTGGCGGTGTTATTGATGTTGAAATCACACCGGAATGTATTTCGCTTGATTTAATAGACGAAGGACCGGGTATTCCCGATGTGTCACTCGCTATGAAAGAAGGTTTTTCAACTGCACCTGAAAATGTTCGCCAGTTAGGTTTTGGCGCAGGTATGGGTTTACCCAACATAAAAAAATATACTGATGAAATGATTATCGACACCGAAGTTGGTGTAGGTACTACAATTCATTTGAAAGTTTATATAAAATAATTGAATTCGGAAGGTTTATTATGGACGCATATTTCCATTCAGTGCGACTTGATAAAGATAAATGTAAAGGTTGTACAAACTGCATTAAACGTTGTCCTACTCAGGCTATACGTGTTCGTGCAGGGAAAGCACATATTATAAAAGAACGTTGTATAGATTGTGGCGAATGTATAAGAGTTTGTCCTCACCACGCAAAATACGCAAGTCGCGACTCATTATCACAGATAGTAAATTACAAATACAGGGTAGCACTTCCCGCCCCCGCTCTTTATGCACAATTCAATAATCTGGAAGATGCAACCCCTATTTTAAGAGCATTACCACTTCTTGGTTTTGACTCTGTTTTTGAAGTTGCAGCGGCGGCAGAATTAGTTTCTGATGTTACAAGAAGACTTATGAAAGAAGGAACGCTCAAAAAGCCTGTTATTTCATCTGCTTGTCCTGCAATAGTAAGACTCATAAGAGTGTGTTTCCCTGATTTAATTGACAATCTTCTTCCTATAAATCCACCTGTTGAAGAAGCTGCAAGAATCGCAAGGGAAATTGCAGTTAAAGAAACCGGATTACGCCCACAAGATATTGGTGTGTTCTTCATTTCTCCCTGTCCTGCTAAAATCACATCTTTTAAAAATCCTTTAGGTATGGGGAAATCGAATGTTGACGGTGCAGTTGGTATAAATGACATTTATCCTGTTCTTCTGAAGATTATGGAAAAAGCTGACAAATATGATATACCTTCTGCAGAACAGAATTCAGGCAAAATAGGTATAAGTTGGGCTACAAGTGGTGGTGAAACTTCAGGTATTCTCAATGAAAACTCTCTTGCCGCAGATGGTATAGAGCATTGTATGAAAATACTCGAAGAAGTTGAAAACGGTACTCTTGATTATGTTGATTTTATTGAACTCAACGCTTGTCAGGGTGGTTGTGTCGGTGGTTGTCTTACTTCAGAAAATCCATTCATAGCAAAATCAAGACTTATGAAAATGAGAAAATACGCACCGGTTTCCTGTAATACTTTGAGCGAACAGGGAATCCCTCAATATTTTCTTAAAGAAAGCGATATTGCTCCTTGCGATGAAGTTATGAAACTTGCAGACAATGTAGCAGAAGCAATGACAAGAATGAAGCGAATGAACGAATTGTTACAGGTATTCCCGGGACTTGATTGCGGTACTTGTGGCGCCCCTACTTGCAGAGCTTTGGCAGAAGATATTGTCCGTGGTTTTGCTCAAGAAGATGATTGTGTTTTCAGAATGAAGCAAAACCTTGCACAGATGCAGAATAGTGATGAATTTGAAAGTCTTATTCCTGCACCATTCAGAGAAATTCAAGAAGATTAGGTGATTCCCTTGACAGTTAAAGAATTAGCAAAAAAATTAGATTTGACATATTTATCCTGCGAAGACAAAGCAGCCAAAAGAGAAATAAATGGTTGCTACTGTGGTGACCTTTTAAGTTGGGTTATGTCAAAAGCAAAAGAAGACAACATCTGGCTTACAGTTATGGGTAACATAAATTCAATAGGTGTTGCAGTTTTAACCGATGTTGCATGTATTATCCTTACGGAAAATGCGCCACTCGATGATAACGCAAAAGAAAAAGCAACCGAAAACGATGTAATTGTTCTCACAACAAGTAAAACATCTTATCAGGTTGCAGCAGAAATATCGAAGTTATAATGAAACTTTTTTACGATTTTCATATTCACTCGGGACTTAGTCCGTGCGGCGATAATGAAATGACCCCTAACAATATCGTAAATATGGCAAAACTTTACGATTTGGATGTTATTGCTTTAACTGACCATAACTCCACTTTAAATTGCGAAGCAGTTATGGAAGCAGGTAAAGAAATAGGTCTTACTGTAATTCCCGGAATGGAACTCTGCACATCAGAAGAAGTTCATATAGTTTGTCTTTTCCCCGACATTAAAGGTGCAACAAAATTCGGTGATTATATACGCTCGACATTACCTACGATAAGAAACAAACCAACAGTTTTCGGTGACCAACTTGTCTTTGATAAAAATGACAATGTTCTCGGATTTGAGCATACACTTTTAATCACTGCTTCTTCCATAAGTGCAAATGACGCTGTAAGTATTGTTGCAGATTATGGAGGGATTTGTTTCCCTGCTCACATTGACAGAAATTCTTACAGTATTTTATCGAATTTAGGTACAATAAATGAATCTTTCCGATTTAATTGTGCAGAAGTTTTTGACCTTGATACTCTTGAGAATTTAAAGTCTCAACATCCCCACCTGAACAAATTGAAAATCCTTTCAAGTTCAGATGCTCATTATTTAGAACATTTAAGATTAAAAGAAAACTTCATTGAAACAGAAGAAAATTCAATTGCGGCAATTTTTGAATATTTAAAATCCCCTTTATAAATTTAAAAGGAGAAAATTATGAGCACAGAAAATGTTACAAATTATGATGTAAACAAACCTATGCGTTATGTGGGTAAGCGTGAAACTTTCGCTTACATATTAAATGATATTGCAGCAAGTCTTAATATTAACGATTACAAAGAACGATTTATTTACGATGTTGTAAAAATCGATTTTAGTTACCTTGCAATTCAGAATGTTATTGCAACTGTATGGGATACCATCAACGACACTTTTATAGGTGTTATGGTTGACAAAACAAGAACACGCTGGGGCAAATTCAAACCATACGTTCTTTTTGGCGAAATACCTCTGACACTCATTGGTCTTTTTATGTGGCTTATACCATTCATATTCCCGAATACTGTTGCAACACACGTTCCTAAATGGCTTTTTTATTTTGCTATGAGCATAGTTACAGAAACTGCTGAAACATTCACATCAATTGCAAAAACAGGATTTCTTGCAACAATAACACCTGAACCTTTAGAGCGTTCAAGGTTAATTGCACTTGCAAATGTGACTTCACATTTAATAGAAGACGTACCAAAACAGATTTTTGGTATTTTATTTGACTTAATAGCAAACAAAAAAATAAATATGCAATTACCAAGACTTTTCTCCACTTTTGGTATCGCCTGTGCAGTTATTTCTGCTTCATTCACATTATTCTTTGCAACAAATTCAAGAGAACGTGTTTCACAGTCTATTAAACAGCCCTCTGTAAAACATTGTCTTAAAGCAGTTATAAATAATAAACCTATGCTTATTTATTTACTTTCTGACTTTCTCTCGGGTTTCAGTATAGGATTAAGCAGAACAAACTTCTATATTGATGTTATAGGCTCTGTAACATGGAAAACGATTGTAGGTATTCCTGCATTCCCTGTAAAATTTATAAGTTACAGTTTCGTTGAACCTTTAAGAAAACGATTTGCAACAAAAACTTTATGGATTTTAGAAGATGCCTGGACTGATATACTGTGGCTTACTGTTTTTGGTATAGGTTCCATAAACAAAAACTTCAAGAAAAAAGCAGTAATATTACCTGCAATGGCAATTGAAGAAATCTTTGAAATGTGTGTTTATGGGTTAAGGCGTGTTATTCCGGCTGAAATACAGAATGAAGCTCTTGACTATTGCGAATGGAAAAACGGTTATCGTTCCGAAGCTATGATTGGTGTTTCAAAAGGTCTCATTACAAAACTTCAAAGAGCTGTTATGGGTAGTGTCAATAATCTTGTAATGGGTAAAATCGGTTACATTCAGGGTAAAGAAATCGGCACACAAACCGATAAAACAAAATGGTGGATTTTTGCACTTGGTACCGGTATTCCTATTATTTCATCCTGCCTTGGAATTGTACCAAAGTTATTCTACACACTCTCAGGTGAAAAACGAGAAAGAATGTATGAAGACCTTAAGATACAAAGAGCAGAGCTTGCAGAGTTTATGAAAACTGCAACTCCCGAAGAAATTGAAGAAATGGCGGAACGACAGTTAAATGGTGGTTTCAGTCACTGATTATAAAGCAAAAAAGTTGTCCTGACTCTTATAGTCAGAACAACTTTTTTTATTTACAGGTTATACCCTTTGTGTTGTAATAACTGAAATACGAACCGGAAAATGCTCTTACTGTATAAGTATATTCAACATCTTCTTCTATTGTATTATCAGTGAAACTTACATTGTTTTCACCTGTTACATTTGCAATAGTAACCCATGAAGTATCTGCGGTTTTTCTGTAAATTCTGTAACCCGTTGCACCATCCGTCTGACGATAGTTAATTACATTTCCTTCAGCAGTTTTAAACGCACTTAAAAGTTCCGGTGTTTCAAGATACTTTACAGTATTTGATGCAGTATAACTTGAAAGCCATTTGCCATTTACCGTGCGCACAGTATATCTGTAAGTCACACCTGATACTACACTTTTATCTACCCACGAAGACTTACTGTACTTTGCAGTACCCATAGTTTTCCATGAAGACCACTTGCCGGTTGCTTCATTATATTCAGAGCGATAAATTCTGTAACCTTTTGACTGTAAAGCCTGTGTCCACTTAACATTTACACCATTCGCTACGTTAGAAATAGTAACTTTAGGTTCTTTTAAATAAAGCACGCTATTTGATGCTTTATAACCACTTTTACAACTTCCGCAAACTGCTTTTACAGTATAACGATATGTTGTACCACTCTGTGTGCTTTTATCAATCCACGAAGATTTATCTGCTTTAGCAGTACCCATTGACTTCCACGATGACCATTTTTTGTTTACTGCATCGTAAGTTGAACGATAAACTGCATATCCTGAAGCCGCACTGTTTTTACTCCACGAAACTTTTACACCTGTACTTGCATTTGAAATTTTAACCGAAGGAGCCGAAAGAATTGCACCTGACCATCCGGTTGTATTATAAAGCGAAGTTACCTTACCTTTATATGCCTTGACAGTGTAAGTATATTTCACATTTGATTTAACACTTCTGTCCATATATGAAGTACCTGTAACAGTTGCAAGTCTCGTCCAACTCTTACTGTTATTGGTTTTTCTATAAACAATGTAACCTGTCGCACCGGCAACTTTACTCCAACTTACTTTTATTGCATTAGCACTGTTAAGAACACTGCCTCCTGTTGGTGTCCCCGGTGTAAACTGACGCTTCCAGCCGTTTGAATAGTATGTTGATACATCCCCTTTGGCAGATACCGCTTTTAAAGTATAGACATAAGTTGTACCAAGTTTCACATTTTTATCAAGGAACAAAAGGGTGTTTGTTGTACCGATTTTTTTCCAACCTGAAGAACCTGTTTTTCTGTAAACATAGTATTGCTCAGCACCGAGAACATCTGCCCATTTTATTGTAATACCCTTACCAATCTGCGAGTCAAATTTAGTAATTTTTGGTGCTGCAATAAAGTATATTTTATAATTCTGGTAGGCACTTCTCCAATTATCAGTCAACGCCCTTACTGTATAAAGATATGTTTTTCCGCTTTCTGCCTTTTTGTCGGTATAACTTGTTTTACCGCCTTCAACTGTTGCTACAGTAACCCAAGTACCTGTTTCGAGTCTTCTGTAAATAACATAATTTTCGGCTCCACGTACTTTTGACCACGAAACTTTTACACCATCAACTGTACTTGCAAGTTTCACGGTTGATACTTTTGATAAGAAAACTACCGTTTTTACTTCTGATAATCCACTTTCATAAGTTCCGTCTTCTGAAACTGATTTTATTGCATATTCATAAACAACACCGCTTGAAACCTGAGTATCTAAATATGTTGTAATATCTGAAGACGTAGTTTTTAAAAGAGACCACTCTGTATGTCCTTTTTCTCTTTTGTAAATAACAAAATTAGTTAAATCATCCGTTATTTTCCAACTAAGTAAAATACCTGTTTCAGTTATTGTAGCCTCTAATTCAGATGGTTTATTTACATAAGTAGCACTTTTAGAATTTTCTTCACCCAAATAGCTTTCGGTATTATCCATTACTGCAGTAACTGTGTAATAATATTTTACACCACTTTTAACTTCAGTATCTTTATAACTTTCGACATCATTACTTACCGTTGCAATTTTCATCCAATTGCCATCTGAATGACGGTAAATATTGTAAGAATCAATGCCACTTACTTTATTCCATTTAACTG
>JAFSBS010000106.1 GCA_017437165.1 Clostridia bacterium | reverse complement strand
GCATTCCTTAGGGTCAGCACATTCGCCTGCACCAACAACACCGTCTTCTTCACCACCGATTGAACCAACTTCTGCTTCAATTGAAAGACCTTTTTCTTCGCAGATAGCAACTAATTCTTTAGTTTTTGCAATGTTTTCGTCGATCGGGTAGTGAGAACCGTCAAACATGATTGATGAGAAGCCAGCTTCGATACAAGCTTTTGCACCTTCGTATGAACCGTGGTCAAGGTGAAGAGCAACAGGAACAGTAATTCCTAATTCTTCAATCATACCGTTAACCATACCAACAACTGTTTTGTAGCCGCACATATATTTACCTGCACCCTCAGAAACACCGAGAATAACAGGAGAATTCATTTCCTGTGCAGTAAGAAGAATAGATTTTGTCCATTCAAGGTTGTTGATGTTGAACTGACCAACTGCATAGTGGCCTGCCTTTGCTTTGGTAAGCATTTCTTTTGCATTTACTAATGGCATTTTTAACACTCCAATTTATATATTTTTTTAATTGAAAATTGAAAATTAAAAATTAAAAATTTCGGGTCTGTGACGCTATTATAATCAGTTTGTTGTTTGAGTTACCTGATACTTTCATATTCAAGTTTTTGTACCATTAATATAAAGAGTACTGAAAACTGAATTCCTTTCACTCTAAACAATATAATGCCGACCGCAGGTCCCACAATTTTCAATTTCAATTTTTAATTTTAAATTTTTTCCGGGTCGAAATCTAAAACGATTTCGTTCTTTTCAGGAACTAATTGTGTAAGCTTTACACCTGCTGCTTCGAGCATTCTTTTAGATGCTCTTGTTTCTGGTGTATCTTTATATTTATTTGAAAGATAAATAACCTCTGTAATACCACTCTGAATAATTGCTTTTGCGCATTCATTACAAGGGAAAAGAGCAACATAAAGTCTGTTGCCTGTAAGATTTGTACCTCTTGCATTTAAAATTGCATTAAGCTCTGCGTGGCAAACATAAAGATATTTTGTGTTGTAACGGTCATCACCGGAGCGTTCCCAAGGGAAAACATCATCGTCACAACCTGCAGGGAAGCCGTTATAACCAACAGAAACTATTCTGTTTTCAGAGTTTACAATACAAGCACCAACTTGTGTGTTAGGGTCTTTACTTCTTTTGGCGCAAAGCATTGCTGCACCCATAAAGAATTCGTCCCAGGAAATATAACCTTCTCTTTTTGGCATTTTTACCCCTCCAATAAATCATTCGCAAACTATTATATAGTATTTATTGAAATTTTTCAATAGTTGAGTATAGTATAATTTCATTTTGTTAGTGAAAAAAAGAAAAAATTAAAGAAAAATGTAAAAATTAAGATTATTTTAATGTTTAATTCTTGAAAAGAATTATAATCTATGTTATATTTGTTATGCTTACGAAGTATAAAATAAAATGGTGTTTTGTGCCATAAGGAGAAAGAATATGGTTAAAGATTATTTTAAAAGACTTTATAAAGGAATGAAGCCGATAGAACATATTTATTGGTGGACTTTAAGAGGTTTAATGATTTATGGTATCATTAAAAGCCTTGTTACAATTGACCCTAATTTAGGTTCAATGCAGCCATTACAGATGATGGCTAACTTAGTAGGTATGTTTGCTTACGAAATTTGCCAGATGTTCCCTAAAAATACATTCCCGAGATTATTACCGCGTTATTTCCAACACATTTCAATTTTTGGCTTTTTCTGTGCATCATTCGGCGGTGCGTATCTCAACTTATACTACGCATTACCAATGTTCGACAAAGTTCTTCACGCATTGGGTTGTGTTGAAGCGGTATTTATCAGTTACGAATTGGTTTGTGCTATGCAGATTCGTGACAAGGTAGTTTGCCCACCAAAAATCGCAGCACTCTGCGCTTTGGGTGTTGGCTTCGTGTTTGCTTCCGGCTGGGAGCTTTTTGAGTTCGTATTCGACCAATGGTTTGGTGGCGATGCACAACACTGGGATTTACAAAAAGCAATTGCCGAAGCTGGCGGTAATGTTGAAGATGTGTTTATGCTTATTCCGCTTGATGCTGAACGATTTGAGGCACGATTTGCTATTATGGATACTATGGGCGATATGATTCTTAATACATTGGGTGCAGTTCCTATGTATCTTTTCTTGAGATTCCGTCCATATCGTCACATGGGACCTAACAATATTAACAAAATGATTGCAGAAGAATTGGCTAAAACTACCAAAGAAACAGCAACAGTTTAATTTAATATTGCATATTTTAAAAAATAGTTATATAATGTATCTGTAAAATTGCATTAGAATGCAGTAAACTGAGTACTTTGAGTATTCGGTTTATAAATCTCATTATTCAAGGGGGACTTTGAAATGACTAAAAAATTAGTCGCAATTATCCTTGCTTTAACACTTTCAATTTCGGTGTTTATGGTTCCTGCAAGTGCTGCTTCAGCAGTTGCACCACAAACATTGGAAATTAACATTGAGAATATTTTTAACAGGGTTCTTAATGACCTTATTCACTATGTTCTCACTTATCTTAACAGATTTTGGCCGGGTTTCGAAGATAATTTTGATAATCCGGAATCCTATGTGGCAGAATATTTCTACAAAGGTGAAGATACTTTTGACAAGTCTGTAAAAGCTGACTCAAAGTGGAGTCTTGGTTATTCAAGTGATTCTCTTATTGAAGATTTCAATATTATGAATGGCGACTTCTTCCTTGCGGGTTCTCTTGAAGTATTTGAAGGCAGAGTTCCAAGAGCGGTTTACGATGACCAGCGAGTAAGAGTTTATGCATTAAGTGATGGTGTAAGCGGCACAGTTGTACACGCAGTAATCGACGGTTTCGGTTTTGCAAGAGGTGACGTTGAAATTATCCGTGGCAGACTTCAGGAATTTGCAGAAGCAAACAATATCATCAGTATGAACGTTTCAGTTCTTCACCAACACTCTTGTATTGATACACTTGGTATGAACGTTCCGCTTCTCAAAGCACTTATAACAAATACAGGTAACGCAGGTACAGGTGATGTATTTGGTGAAAATCTTCTTGATGATTACATGGTTACTAAAAACCCTGAATTTATGGAAAACCTTTATGAAACAACAGTTGCTTGTGTTGAAGAAGCAGTAGCTGATATGACAGAAGGTACACTTAACTACGGTTACGCTAATATCAAAGAATATATCAGAGATAAACGTGACCCACAGGCATTTGATGAAAATATCCACAGACTTCGTTTTACACCAAACGATGGTTCAGAAGAAACATGGATTTTAGAAGCAGGTATTCACTGCACAGGTTACGGTGCAGGTCCTGATATTCTTTCAGCAGACTATCCTTATTACATTGAAAAGAACATCAATGAAAAAGAAGGCGCTAACGTTGTATTTGTTCAGGGTGCTGAACTTGCAATTACAACTGAAGGTGAATTAACAAATGTTGAAGGCGAATCAGATTTAAATAACATTAAATACTATGCAAATGCTATTGCAGATAAAGTAAGAGCAATTGATAACGAAATTACACTTGACCCTGTTCTTAATATTGCTCACCAAGAAGTTATGGTTCCGGTTGATAACGGAATTCTTACACTTGCTTGTCGTGAAGGTATTTTAGGTGCAGTTGTTGTTAAAGATGGTGAAAATTATATACTTGCATCTGAAGTAGGTTATATGGAACTCGGTAACGAAGTTGCGGTATTCTTTGCACCGGGTGAATTTGAGCCAAGTATTTTCTACGGTGGAACAGCTACACCTGAAGAAAGCTGGGATGGTGAGTCTTGGGATTACCCTGCACTTAAAGATGTAACTGATTGTGACAATGTTTTAGTATTTGGTCTTGCAAATGACCAGGGTGGTTATGTTCTTGCAGATAACGAATATCACTCACTTCTTGGTGAAAATGAAGAAGTAAACGCAATCAGCAAAAAATCAGGTTCAACATTTACAAAAGCATTTATTGAACTTGTAACAGCAGTTAAATAAAAAAATAAATCCCGAAGCTTCGGCTTCGGGAAATTTTTTGTTTCAGTGACAGAAATCAGATTGGAGTTTTTACTGATTTCTGATTTCTGTTCCCTGATAATTTTTCTTGCAATTACCCCATCAATATAATATAATAAGAAGGTAAACCACTTGAAAGGGTGAAAAAAGTGAGCGATATGAATGAACAACTCGTGCAGGAAATAGAAGTCCGTGAAAAAAAGAAAAAAGCACCATTTATTATTGGTTTGATAGTTATAATTTTTGCGGTTATCGGTGTGATTTCTGTCGGGATATTTATAAAAAATTCTGTTAAAGAAAATATAACCGCCGAAAACGATTATTCTGCTTACAGTAAATATCTTACATGGGTTGTAGGTATTGACCCTGACCCGTTTACAGATATAACAAAAGCAGATTTTGACGATTTGCTTAATATTGCGGTTTGTTCTTTACTTACTGACGGAGTAAAAACCGATGAATATGATGTTACAGAATTTGGTCTTGTAGTACCTGCTGCGGATGTAGAACAGTATTTCAGAAGATGGTTCGGTAATGATGTTCAGATTGTTCACGCTACTGTGCAAGGGTATGGTTACGAATTTCAATATGACGCTACAACTAACTGTTATTATGTTCCGCTTACAGGTGTTGTTCCACCATTTACAGCGAGAATTGAATCTGCTAAAAAAACTGGT
>JAFSBS010000105.1 GCA_017437165.1 Clostridia bacterium | reverse complement strand
TTTAACGGAAGACGCAGAAATGCCTGAAGCAATTTTTGCAATTTCAGGTTACGAATGTTTTGTGTTTGATGTTACGAAAAATGAATACCTTTTACTTACTTTAAACGGTGCGTTTTCGGTTGAAAGTAAAGAAACAACCACAGAACCGGAAGAAACATTGTTTTATGATGAAGAAAATAATACCAAACTTCATAAAGTAATAGATAAATTTTCAGCAGAAGATTTAGGATTTCAGAAAAATCCGAGTGAATATATAATTGTGGTTTTAGGTACAACTGTAAAAGCTGAAGATGGTAAAATAGTTTATCCTTTAAAAATGTACGAAACAGATGGCACACCAACGAATTATACCTGTGCAATTGATGGTGAAACTGTTTATAAGTTTGATGCAACAGAGAGTGTATATGTAAAAGCGTAAAAATAACCTGATTGACTTTTTTGCTCAATCAGGTTTTCTTTTATTTCAATTCAAATGTCACATTTGAAAAATCAAGATTTTCTAAATCTTTTTTAGAGATTGTGAAGATTGCTTGTTTTTCAGTTTCTTGTAAAAATTCAGGCATATTATCATCAAGTGGGTCATATTGAAGAAGAATGTAATTGTCACCATCATCAATGAAAAGTGCAGTTTCAGAAGTTTCACTTTCACCGCTGTAATCAATTGAAAATTCATCATCGGTATTGCCTAAAAAATCAAAACCTAAATTGAAATCATCAATCAATGCGTCGGACTCTTCGTTTGTTAATCGTACATTCGGTTTGAATGTACCGTCTTCTGTAATTGTGAGAAAAATATACAAAAATCCCTTTTCGGGGAGTAATTTGCAATCGGTGTGCTCTCTTAATTCTGAAAGTTTAATTTGACAAAAAAAGAAATCATCATCAGAAAGTGTGCCGTCTGAAAGCCATTTTTCAGGCATTGTGGGGGCACCTAAAAATTTGCTTGTTCCGTAATCATAATCGCCAAATGCTTTTTCTACTTTTAATTTATACATTTCAATTTGCTCCCAAATATTCTTCTAAAACTTTTCCTGAAGCCTTCATTTCTTTTGCTGCTTCAACACCGACATAACGCCAATGCCACGGTTCATAAGTTACTTTTGTAATATCTTGTTTATCTTTCGGATAACGAAGTATAAATCCGTAATCTGCGGCATTGGTCATTAACCATTGGAATTCGTCAGTATCTTCGAACCATTCGTCAACACATACAATATCCATAGCATAGCCTAAATTGTGTTCGCTGCTACCCGGTGGCATAATTATTGTTGCTGCTTTAACTGCTGCATCTTTTTTTGAATAACCAAGGCTTTCGTAGTAACCTATTTTATTGTTGTAGTTTCGCTTTTGTAACTCGTAATCGCGGTATCCGGAACAAGGTGTTAAGTAAACACCATCTTTACTTGCCGCTTCAAACATCTTCTCATAATGTTCTGCTACTTTTTTGTCAAGTCTTTCAGACGAACCACAAACATAAACTAAGTCGGGTTTATACTCCTCGGGGATTCTGTAACCGGAATTTACAAGTGTCAGGTTCCAGTTTTTTTCGTCAATTGTAATTATTGTAGGATTGTCAATTGTACCGGCAGCAACAGCGGTAACCTGTTGTTTTGTTGTTTGGGGTGTAATTGTTGTTTCCGGTTTTTTATTTTCTTTTTTTTCGGTAACTTTTTCAGTAGCTTTTTCTGTTTCGTTTTCTTCTGCTTTTTCTGTAACTTTTTCTTCCTGGACTTTATCGGTTTCGCCTATTGTAGCACCGCTTATTATCTGATTGTTTCTATTGTTTATTACTAAACACACAACCGAAACAAACAGGACAATAACAGATAACATCAAAAAAAGAAAACCACGTGCATTTTTATCTTTTGTGAGATTCACTATTTACTCAACTCCAAATAAAATTATTCTTGTATATTTAACTGTAGATATTATAATGGTTTATACAACTTATGTCAATCTCAAATAATTTACAATTAGCACTTAATGACAAAATAGCGGAGTGTAATTTGTGCTATTTTTACAAAGATGAAAAAATATGAAAATATTGTTTTTTTAAATCACTTTTTGTGCTATAATTACTCTGTTGTATAATAAATTATTTTGAAAAGGGGTAAATCCTTTATGAAAAGAATTTTAAGTTTAAGTTTAGCACTTTTAGTTGTAAGTGCTGGTTTACTTTCACTTACAGCTTGCTCATCATCTTCAGGTGATGAAGAGGTTGAAGTGCAGACAACTCTTGCGGCGGTTTACACAGAGAGTGCAGTTCCTGTAGAAAAATCAAGTGAAGAAATTCTTAATTATTTCAATTCACTTCTTAATAGCATCAAAACAGAAAAACCTGCTATGTATTACAGATTCGAGAAAAATGTTCCGAATGACAGCCTTAAGGTTACAAAAGCAGGTCAGGAAGAAGCAGAGGAAATTGATTCATCACTTTCTGCTATAAATGATGCGGCAAAAGCGGTTAAAGACCTTATGTTGGAAAATATTAAAGAAATATCAGGCGACATTCCATTTGGTGGCGATAACACAGATGTTATGCTCGTTCAGGGTGAAAGTTTTGCTTCAAAACTCTCTGTTGACGATGTTGATTACGCTACAATGACAGAAGTTGGTG
>JAFSBS010000104.1 GCA_017437165.1 Clostridia bacterium | reverse complement strand
AGCAGGATTGCTTCACGATATAGGTAAGGCACTTGACCACGAATATGAAGGTTCTCACGTTGAGTTAGGTGTTGAAGCAGCAAAGAAAAACAGAGAAAGCGAACAGGTTGTTCACGCAATTCACTCTCACCACGGCGATGTTGAAGCAAAAACACTTATCGCTGCTATTGTTCAGGCTGCAGATGCTATTTCCGCTGCAAGACCGGGTGCAAGAAGAGAAAATGTTGAAACATACATTAAAAGACTTCAGAAACTTGAAGAAATCGCAACTTCATTTGAAGGTGTTGATAAATCATTCGCAATTCAAGCGGGTAGAGAAGTTAGAATTATTGTTAAACCTGATGTTATTTCAGATGACCAGATGACAATTGTTGCAAGAGATATTGTAAACAAGATTGAAAACGAACTTGAATATCCTGGTCAGATTAAAGTTAATATCATCAGAGAAAGTCGCGCAGTTGACTTTGCAAAATAATCAGAAAATAAAAACGGAACGCCTTTAAAAGATGTTCCGTTTTTGTATTCATAGAATCGAGTATAAAAATGCGTTTATTATTTATTGGTGATGTAGTAGGTCAAGGTGGTTGTGAATTCTTAATGAAAAAACTATCTGCCTACAAAAGAGAAAATGGTGTAGATGTTTGTATTGTAAATGGCGAAAATTCTGCACAAGGTAATGGTGTTACACCTTTTTCCTGCAAAATGCTTTATGATAGTGGTGTTGATTTTATAACTCTCGGTAATCATTCGTTTAAAAGACCGGAGATTATGGAATATTTAGACAAAGAACCTACAATAATAAGGCCATATAATTTCCCAAAAGGAGCACCCGGTAAAGGTGTAGGAATTATTGAAAAAGGTCGTTTCAGAATTGCAGTTATAAACTTAATGGGTACTGTCTATATGGAACCTCTTAACAATCCCTTTATTGAAATTGATGAAGCGTTAAAAGAAACTGATGGCTGTAAAACAGTAATTGTAGATTTTCACGCAGAAGCAACTGCAGAAAAACGTGCTTTGGGATTTTATCTTGATTCAAAAGTTACTGCGGTTTTAGGTACTCATACACACGTTCAGACAGCCGATGAGCAAATTTTACCCAATGGTACTGCTTATATTACAGATGTAGGTATGACAGGTCCGGTGCAATCAGTTTTGGGTATTGAGCCGTCGCTTGCAATAAGAAAAATAAAACAACATATACCTGTAAGGTTTTTAAATGCAGAAGGTGACTATTTTATGAATGCTTGTCTTCTTGATATTGATGAAAAAACAGGGAAAGCAAATAGTATTAAAAGGGTGGTGCTTAAATGAAAAAAATAATTTCTCTTTTACTTATTTTATCATTCTGCATTACACTCTTTGCTTGTGATAATGGTAATGAAACCCCTGATGAAACAGATAATGGTGATTGGGAATATGTTTTGCCTACACCTGTTGTCAATGCAGATGTGTCTTTGCCATTCACTTCTGCAGACAGTTTCAATCCATATAAATCAAAAAGTAAGTTGAACAGAAAACTT
>JAFSBS010000103.1 GCA_017437165.1 Clostridia bacterium | reverse complement strand
GCGTTTTCTGTTATATATAAACTTCTTGTTGGAATAATCATTTCATTTTCTGCATTTTTGCCTGAAACACTAAAAAAATTTTTTAAAACTGTATTTGCGTTCTTTTTTGTGAATTTTATATTCGGTGGTGTTATGTATTTTATAGAGGTAACATTCAATATAACTAACCTTATGTATATAAACGGCACTGTTTATTTTGATATAAGCGTTGTGTTTCTGGTTTCAATGACTTTAATCTGTTATGGTTTGTTACTTGCGGGTGATTATTTCTTTAAAAAAAGAGCGAGTGAAAATATGCTTTATGATGTTTTTTTATATTTCAGAAATGAGTGCGTCCCATTAAAAGCTTTTTATGATACAGGTAATCATCTTACAGACGGGTTAGATTCAAAGCCGGTAATAATTGTAGAACTAAAAGAACTTTTAAAGTTTTTCAGCAATAGCGAAATTGAATTTTTTATGAATGATAATTTAAGTGGAAATGTACCGCAGACAATTAAAAGTGCTTTCAGGGTTATTCCGTGCAGTTCAGTTACGGGTAAGGGGATTTTAAAAGGTTTTATTCCTGAAAAACTTGAAATAATTTCTGAAGATTATAAATATGAGACAACATTTTTCGTTGTTGCAGTTTCAACCGAAAATTTACAGAATAGTGAATATAACTGTATTCTTAATGCAGATATTTTTGAAAGGGGTAAAAGAGTTGAGAAAATTAAAGTTAGCAGATAAACTGAAAAGTTTTTTTATAAGAATAAAGATTAAATTTGGTGGAGAAAAAATATATTATATAAATAGTCCCCAGACATTACCACCACCTTTAAAAAAATCGGAAGAAGCAGAACTTGCAGAAAGAATTGCAAACGGTGATGAAAAAGCAAGAGAGCCTTTAATTGTACATAATTTAAGACTTGTTGTTTATATCGCAAAAAAATTTGAAAGTTCCGGTGTGAATATCGAAGATTTAGTTTCAATTGGTACTATTGGTTTAATTAAATCGGTAAACACATTTTGCCCACAAAAAAATATAAAACTTGCAACTTATGCTTCAAGATGTATTGAAAATGAAATTCTGATGCATTTAAGAAAAGTAAATCAGCAAAAAGGTGATGTTTCGTTAGATGAACCTCTCAATACGGATTGGGAAGGTAACGAACTTCTGCTTTCGGATGTTCTTGGGAGTGATGGCTACGAAATAAATAACGATATGGAAGATGAAGATGAGAGAAGAATACTTCATCTTTGTATGGAGAATTTAGGTGACAGAGAGCGACTTATTATGAATATGCGTTTTGGTCTTTGCGGTTATAAAGAACATACACAAAAAGAAGTTGCTGACATTTTAGGCATTTCGCAAAGTTATATTTCACGACTTGAAAAGAGGATAATAACTCAATTAAAAAGAGATATAGAAAAAATAACAACTGATTAAATTATCAAAATCAAGGGTTTAAAATCCTTGATTTTTTTTATTTTATGTAATAAAATGAAGTTAAGGTTTATAATGCCATAAATGGTATAATTTAGGAGCGGGTAAAAATGAATAAGGCGGAAATTGTTTTTAAGGCAATAGATGTTTTGGGTCACGCACCACAGAACGCTAAAAGTTTTGAGGGTATAACCTGTATAAAAGATATTTCTTACGGTACAGATGATTTACAGAAAGGTGACCTTTATTTCAAAAATGGAATAAATAAAGATGGCGCTAAAAAACCAATTGTTTTATATATTCACGGTGGTGGATTTATAAAGGGCGATAAAAAACATCGTGTTACCGTAAGTGAATATTACGCAAACGAAGATTGTTTCGTTTTTAGTATAAATTATCGTCTGCCACCTGAAGTAGAGATTTTCGGGCAGATAAGCGATTGCGTTTCTGCACTGAATTATATTAAAATTTTAGCGGAAAATTATAATATAGATACAGACAATATATTTATTACAGGCGACTCGTCCGGTTCTTGTCAGACCACTTTTTTAGCAGCAATAAAATATGATGATGAGTTACGTGTTAAACTTGGTTGTCCCGAAGTAAAAGTAGATATAAAAGGTTTAATGCTTATGTCAGGTATTTATGATGTTGAGGCTCTGGTGAAGCATATTAAACTATTTGGTGTTATTCCACAGACGGCAGAAATGATTTTGAAGTTTAAATTAAAAAGCGATTTATCAAATCTTAATGAATATGAATTTTATGATTATATGTCACCGAGCAAGTTTGTAAACAGTAAGTGGTGCCCTGTATTTATAAGTTGGGCAGAAGATGATATTTTCTGTAAAGGTCAGGGCGAAGCAATGAGTCTTGCTTTAAAGATGTGTATTGATGATGTAACTACATATAGTGTAAAAGGTATTCTTAATAATCACTGCTATCATCTTTTCTTGAAATCAAATAAATATGCAGAAGAATGTATGAAGAAATCAGTTGATTTTATAAATACTCAAAAAGAAAAAGTGTTGCAGGAAAAATAATTTTTAAAATACCTACTAAAGTACAGTAATTTTATTGACTTTACAGTAAATTATTGCTAAAATAGTTGTAAGATAAATAAAAATTATCTTCACAAAGGAGAATATTTATGGGTTTTAACGAAATTGCTGCAGTTGCTGTAAGAAAAATCGGTATTGCAGCAGGTAAAAAAATGAGAAGAAAGGGCATTAAAGCAGACCCTCTTCCAAAAACAGAGCCTACAATTATTAAAGGTGAATCTTTTATTTCAGGTTATGCAGTTAAAGAAGTAATGCCAAAAAGTATAACAGAGAAAAAATACTGGATTGCAGGTCACGGTATGGGTAATACTATTGACCGTGTTCATGACCCTATTACAGTAAGTGCTATGTGGCTCGGTACAGGTGATAGCGGTATTGTTCAGATTTGTGCAGATATTATCGGTCTTACAAACTTTGAAGTTAATATAGTAAGAGATTCATTAAAAGAATTTTCAGAAAAATCAAATTGTAAGAGCATAAATGTTTCTTGCTCACATACCCACGCAGGTTTTGATACTGTTGGTTATTGGGGGCAGCTTTATAAACTCCAGACAGGTAAAGATCAGGAGTATATGGATTTACTCTTGAAATCACTTAAAGAAGTTGCAATTGAAGCATACGAAAACAGAAAACCGGGTAAACTTTATGTTGGTTCAATTTCTGTTCCTGAAGCACAACTTGACAAACGTGAGCCTGTTAATCTTCACGATACATTAACAAGAATAAGATTTGTACCGGATGATGGTTCAACTGAAACATGGCTTATGAATTTTGGCGCTCATCCTAATACATTAGGTGGCAGTAATCACGATTGTAGTGCAGACTATCCTTATTGGTTAAGAAAAACAATCAACGATTCAAAGACAACAAATGTAATGTTTTCAGTAAGCGCTATCGGGGCTGTTGACCCGGGCGATTTCTGCGAAGACAGACCAGAGAGAACACGCATTCAGGGTGAAACTTTAGGTAAAGCAGCTTTAGAAATTTCTAATGACAGAGAGTTAAAACCGGAAATTACAGTTTTATGTCAGAAATATTATGCACCTGTTGACAACGGACTTCTTGCGTTGATGGTAACTATTGGTGCTTGTAGTGCGCAGAGATACCCTTGCGACAGAGGTGAATTGGGTATTGCTCTTCAGACAGAGATTACATATATCAGAATTGATGATTTACAGATTTTACTTCTTCCCGGCGAACCATTCCCTGAAGTTGTTTATGGTGGTGCGGTAGAAGCTGATAAATCTGCAACAGGTAAAGGAACTGAAATTAACCCACCTGCATTAGTTGATGTTGTAGGTGACAAAAATCTTGTTGTGTTCTGTGTTACTAACGATATGACAGGTTACTGCGTTGTTCCTAACGACTACACTCTTCACGAAACACAGGCGTATATTGAGCAAGGTACAGATGTTAACGGTAGAAGACATTACCACGAAACTAACTCTTTAGGTTACTTGACAAACGAAGTTATTGTTGAAACAGTTAAAGATATTATGACTCGTGTAAAATAAGAAAGAAAAAGGGAGTTTTTAACTCCCTTTTTTTAGGTGATATTTATGAAAAAAGAAACACAGATTAAAATTATTGAAACTGCAATAAATGGTGTCATAAAAGGTCTTTTTGGTAAACTTAATGACGGACCGAATTTTGACTTGCTTGAAAATTATAAAACCGAGAATTTTTTTGAGGGTACAAAAGAATTTTTAAGAGAAACTACAGACAGTTCCGTGTGGCAGTTAGGCTATGCAAATGTTGACTTAACACCAAAGGATTATAAAGAAAAAGATTATTATATGGGTGGTTATATTTCACCTGATAATAAATTTAAAAATCTCATTGAAAATGTCGTAGATAAAATGCAGGGCAGAGCAATTGCGATTTCAGACAATTCAGGGAGAGGTATTTCACTTTTTTG
>JAFSBS010000102.1 GCA_017437165.1 Clostridia bacterium | reverse complement strand
TCCTGCTCCTAATCCTGACCAGGTTGCTAACCTCGTTCTTGATGTCCTTGACGAATTACTCGCTGATATGGACTTTTATGAAAATTATTATGTTATTAAACTTGACTTAAGAAGCGTTGACAAAGCACTTGACACACTCTGGAGCTTTGATGGTCTCAAAAAAAGTACAGTTTTTTCTTCTTTTCATCGTTTTTTACAAACCAAATCCCTTTTTTTCGACAAACTAAATATTGCAAAAGACAGAATATTATTATATAATTGTTTTATATATTTTATATTTCAGTGGGTGGTTTGAAAATGAAACTTCTAGAAGAAAAAATTAAAAACGAAGGACAAGTTATTGGCACTGATATTTTAAAGGTAGATATGTTTTTAAACCACCAGATTGATGTAAACCTTTTAGACGAAATGGGTAAAGAATTTTACCGCCTTTTCAAAAATAAGGGTATAAACAAAATTTTAACTGTCGAATCTTCGGGAATCGCTATTGCTGTTATGACGGCTAAATATTTTAATGTTCCTGTTGTTTTCGCTAAAAAATCTTCTCATAAAAATGTGGGTAACGAGGTTTACTCTGCCCACAGCCACTCTTTTACACACGGTAAAGATTACGAGATGATTGTTTCTAAAAAATATCTCTCTCCTACTGACAATATTCTCTTTATCGACGATTTTCTTGCAGGTGGCAATGCCGCTTTTTCTGTACTTGATATTTTAAAACAATCCGGTGCCAATTTAGTCGGCATTGGTATCGCCATTGAAAAAGGCTTTCAGGACGGAGGCAAAAAGCTTCGCGAAATGGGGATTGAACTTCAGTCGCTTGCGATAGTTGAAGGAATGGATGAAACTAACGGAGTTAGTTTCAGGGAGCAGGGATCAGAAACCAGAAATTAGAGCATTGAAAATTGAAAGTTGAAAATTAAGGAACGCTTCGCGTTGGAGTGTATTGATTTTCTGTAAATGAAACGAAAAGGTACCCTCTACAATCGTAGGGGCAGACCTGTGGTCGCCCGTAGTATTGGAGTAAATTTAATTTTTTAATCAACCTATCGAGAGTAACAAACAAAAATATAGCGAAGCAGTAAACATTGAAATAATTTAAAATTATATGTTATACTGATTTTGGTGATAACAATGAATTTACCAAAAAGAAAACCAATGAGATACAAAAATTTTGATTACAGTCAATGCGGTTCATATTTTTTGACAATCAGTACTCAAAATCGCAAAAATTTGTTTTGGGATATGGAGAAGGTGTATTCTGCAAAACAAGCAAACGAACTCGAACACATAATTAACCCCGATTTTTTACCGTTGAATTATGCGGGTAAAATTGTCGAAAAGCATCTGATGTTATGGCAGAATACATACAGTAATGTTAAGATTGAAAATTTTGTTATAATGCCGAATCACATTCATTTAATTGTTTCGATTTCAGGG
This sequence comes from Clostridia bacterium, assembly GCA_017437165.1. Classification (GTDB taxonomy): domain Bacteria; phylum Bacillota; class Clostridia; order Oscillospirales; family Acutalibacteraceae; genus DTU089. The sequence goes on along the minus strand of JAFSBS010000102.1, from coordinate 1,210 downwards.
AATGAAACAGAAAGTAAAAAGACTGATATTTCACGAATGGTTGCACAATTTAAAGGGTGCGTTACAAAAGAATTAGGAGAAGCAATATGGCAAAAGGGTTATTTTGACCACATAATTGCAAATGAAAAAGATTTTAATAATTGCTTTGATTATATTGAAGCAAATCCATATATTTTAGAGGAAAAGATTTTAGAACAACGAAAGAAGAAAATGAAACAATAGGCTATATTTCACGCGATTGGTTTATTGTGAATTAAAGTTATCTGCACTACTGCGGGCGACCAAAGGTCTGCCCCTACGATGTGGGAGTTTCTTTTTTGTTTCATTTATAATTACCAAATGAATTTCACTCGTTGCTACGGGCGACCAAGCTGAAGCCCCTACGATTGTAGAGAATACCGTTTCGTTTCATTTTCAATGTTACGCAGTCCCGAAATTCTGCATTCTGCACTCTACATTCAATACAACCCTTGTTCTCTAAATGCGTTTGCATTTTCAGATAAATAATTTTAAACGGAGGTAATTCCAATGAAAAAACTTGCAAAAGTTCTCGCTCTTTGCCTTGCAATTTCTATGATTGCTCTTTGCTTTGGCGCTTGTGGCGGGACAAAAGACCAGGATGACAACAAACCTGAATTAAAGGTTGGTTTCATCTTCCTTCACGATGAGCAATCTACTTACGACAAAAACTTCATGGACGCTGCTAAAGCTGCTTGTGAAGAAATGGGCGTAGAGTATGCTCAAAAAACACAGATTCCTGAATCAAAAGACTGCTATGATGCTGCTGTTGAACTCGTTGAAGTTGACGGTTGTGACATCATCTTTGCTGACAGCTTTGGTCACGAAGCATTCCTTCTTGACGCTGCTAAAAAATACCCTGATGTACAATTCTGTCACGCTACAGGTACTCAGGCTCACGCAGCAGGTGTTGCTAACTTCCACAACGCTTTCGCATCTATTTACCAGGGCAGATACCTTGCAGGTGTTGCTGCAGGTCTTAAACTTAACGAAATGATTGACGCCGGTGAAATCACTGCTGACAAAGCAAAAATGGGTTATGTTGGTGCTTTCACATTCGCTGAAGTTATGTCAGGTTACACATCTTTCTACCTTGGCGCTAAGTCTGTTTGTCCTTCCGTTACTATGGACGTTAAGTTCACAGGTTCCTGGTATGACGAGCAGAAGGAGAAAGAGGCTGCTCAGGCTCTTA
>JAFSBS010000101.1 GCA_017437165.1 Clostridia bacterium | reverse complement strand
TTACAATATTTGTAACAGTTCTGCCCATTTTACCACAGCAACCGCTTAAAAGTATCTTTGTCATTTAAACTTCCTCCGAAAATTTTAAATCAAGTTATGATTTTTTAAAGCTTTAACTAAAATTGCTTTATTTTTCTCGTTAATAGGGGAAAGTGGCATTCTACATCTGCCAACATCTTTACCCATTAAGCATAAAGCTTCTTTAACAGGAATAGGGTTAACATCACAAAACAACGCATTACAAAGGTCAAGGTACTCTAATTGTAACTCTTTACTTGCTTTAATATTACCATCTAAAGCGAATTGTGCAATATCGTGAGTTGTTTTCGGGGCAACATTTGAAAGAACGGAAATAACACCAATGGCACCTAATGCCATAAATGCAGTTATCTGGTCATCATTACCTGAGTAATAGTTCAGATTATCTTTACAAAGTGCAACAGTTTTAGCGAATGCAGAAATATCGCCATTTGCTTCTTTTACACCATTAACTAAAGGTAATTTTGAAAGTTCTAAATAAGTTTCAGGTAAAATGTTTACACCAGTTCTTGAAGGTACATTGTAAAGAATCATAGGTGTAGAAACACGTTTTTCAATGTAGCTGAATGATTCGATTAAACCATCCTGTGATGCTTTATTATAATAGGGGGTAACTGTTAAAAGACCATCAACCCCACATTTTTCAGCATCATTTGAAAGAATAACCGAATGCATCGTGTCATTACTGCCGGTACCTGCAATAACAGGAACACGACCATTTGTAACATTAACCGCAACTTTTATAGCCTCAAGATGTTCGTCATAAACGAGAGTTGATTTTTCGCCTGTTGTACCACATACAACAATAGCATCTGTTCCATTTTCGATTTGTTCGTTAATTAACTCCTCGAAAAGAGGGAAATTGATTTTAAGAGTTTCGTCCTTAAAAGGTGTAACAATAGCAACACCTGCACCTGCGAAAATAGGTTTTTTCACAGTATGACCTCCCAAAAAAATATTTTATATTATTAGTCCATATAACCTTCTGCACAGAGAAGTTCTGCAAGAAGAACTGCACCACCTGCAGCACCTCTTAATGTATTATGTGCAAGGCAAACGAACTTATAATCATATTGTGTGTCTTCTCTGAGACGACCAATAGAAACAGCCATACCATTTTCAAGGTTTCTGTGAAGCTTGGTCTGTGGGCAATTATCTTCTTCAAAATAGTGAAGGAATTGCTTTGGTGCGCTTGGTAAGTCTAATTCTTGTGCTCTGCCTTTGAAATCTGCCCAAGCTTTAATCATAGCTTCTTTTGTAGGTTTCTTGTTGAAACGAACAAATACTGCACCCATATGACCATCTGATACAGGAACTCTTATACATTGAGCAGTGAAGTTTGGAGAAGTTGCAGGAACAATTTTACCATCTTCAATTTTACCCCAGCGCTTGAGTGGTTCTTTTTCACTCTTTTCTTCTTCGCCGCCAATGAATGGAATAACGTTATCAACCATTTCAGGCCATCTTTCAAATGTTTTACCGGCACCTGAAATTGCCTGATATGTACAAACAAGAACGTCTTTTACGCCATATTCTTCATGAAGAGGGAAGAGTGCAGGTACATAAGACTGAAGTGAGCAGTTAGATTTAACTGCGATAAAGCCACGTTTTGTACCAAGACGTTTTCTTTGTGATTCAATGATTTTAATGTGGTCTGCATTCAATTCAGGCACAACCATTGGAACATCTTCTGCCATTCTGAAAGCACTGTTATTTGAAACAACAGGACATTCAGCCTTTGCGTATTTTTCTTCAAGAGCTTTTGTTTCTTCTTTGCTCATATTAACTGCGCAGAAAACAAAATCTACTGAAGAAGCGATTTTTTCAATATCTTTTTCTGCATCAAGAACAACCATATCAAGATATTTTTCCGGTGTTGCTTCAGGCATACACCAACGGTCGCCGAGTGCTTCTTTATAGGTAACTCCTGCTGAACGAGAGCTTGCAGCAAGAACTGTAACATCAAACCAAGGATGCTCACTGAGAAGAAGAGCAAATCTTTGACCAACCATACCAGTTGCTCCGATAATACCAACTTTGTACTTTTTCATAAGTACACCTCCGGATTTCTAAAAAATACTTGTAAATACGAAATAAATAGATTATAATATACCTCGCTTACATACCGACATATAATAACATAAAATGCGTTTGTGAGTCAATAATTTTTTACTATTTAGAAGGTATTTTAATGAATAAATCAGATTTTTTCTACGATTTACCAGAAGAACTCATTGCTCAGACACCGTTAGAGCCTCGAGATTCTTCAAGAATGATGGTTTTATCTAAAGAAAATGACAATATTTTACATAAACATTTTTATGATGTTTGCGATTATTTAAACAAAGGTGACACTTTGATTTTAAATAATACCCGTGTATTACCGGCAAGAATCTATGGTATAAAAGAAGAAACTGGTGCGGTTGTAGAATTTCTTTTACTTAATCAATTAGAAAATGATGTTTGGGAATCACTCGCAGGACCAGGAAAACGCGCAAAAGTCGGAACCGCTTTTTCATTTGGTGAAGGTATTTTAAAATGCGAAGTAACTGAAGTTTTAGAAAATGGTAACAGAATAATAAAATTCAGTTACGACAAAAATGATAATT
>JAFSBS010000100.1 GCA_017437165.1 Clostridia bacterium | reverse complement strand
TAGCACCCACCATTTTAGCACCGATAGCAGAGTGGATAGCATAAGCAAAGTCAATAACGGTAGCGCCCATAGGAAGATTTATAACATCACCTTTTGGTGTAAATACAAATACTTCTTCGGGAACTAAATCACTCTTTATTGTTCTTACAATATCTTTAACATCGTCTGTTTCTTTCTGTGCTTCGAGAAGTTGACGTATCCAGGAAAGTCTTTCTTCAAATTTTGCGGTTCCGTTAAGACCCAACTTATATTTCCAGTGTGCAGCAATACCATACTCTGCAGTTTTGTGCATATCCCACGTTCTTATCTGCACTTCAAACGGAATTGCCGCTTTGCCGATAACCGTTGTATGAAGTGACTGATACATATTCGGTTTCGGAGTAGAAATATAATCTTTGAATCTGCCCGGAATAGGTGTGAACATATCATGTATAATTCCAAGACAGTCATAACATTGAATGGTATTATCTACAATAATTCTTACTGCGTAAACATCGTATATTTCGTTGAATTCCTTGTTTTGCATATACATTTTTCTATATATACCATGAACGCTTTTAATTCTGCCTTCAATAGTAACATCAGGCACTACTTCAGCAATTCTGTCATGAATCTGCTTTTTGATTGTTTCAAGGAATTCTTTATAAGAGCGTCCCTGACTTGAAAGGTTATCTTCTATTTCTTTATAACCAATCGGATCGAGGTAACTTATCGCTCTGTCTTCAAGTTCTTCTTTCATCGCCCTGATACCCAACCTGTGAGCAATAGGTGCGTAAATCTCGAGTGTTTCTAAAGCTTTATCTCTACGCTTTTGTGGTGCGACAAAATTTAAAGTTCTTATATTATGAAGTCGGTCTGCAAGTTTTACGATTATTATTCTTATATCCTGCGACATTGCAAGAAGCATTTTTCTTACATTTTCTGCTTGTTGCTCTTCCTTATCTTTAATATCAAGCGGAACTTTACCGAGTTTTGTAAGACCATCTACAAGATGAGTTATTTCTTCACCGAAAAGTTCATCTACTTCTTCTAAAGTAAGGTCAGTATCTTCAACTGTATCGTGTAATAAAGCCGCAACTACGGATGCACAATCCATACCGTAATCAAGAACAATTTTTGCAACGGATACAGGGTGGATTATATAAGGTTCTCCGGAAGAACGCTTTTGCTCTTTGTGCTTTTCGTTTGCAACACAGAATGCCTTATCAAGAACTTTAATTTCTTCTTCTGTGAACTGACTTTGTGCCTGTTCCCTTAAATCTTCATACATAATTTTTACTGATGTATTATCATCCACGCCTGTTTCCTCCTTTCGTAAATTGGATTTTTATAATTTTAATTCAATAAACTCTGATATAAAACAGAGTTTTCTAAAACTACCTTTTTCTGTTCCGTAGGTAAAAAGTATTTACCATTAAAAAGATTTATTACTTTTAATTCAAGGAACATATCAATTGCTATTTTTAAAACTGCAAGTTTTTCTTCTTTTAAACCTAATCTGTAACACAATATTTCTTCATTTGCGTTAAAACCATTGTTTGCTTTAAAAAATCTGTAAACATTCCCACAGAAATCTCTGTCCGGCAAAAGATTTTCCTTTTGTCCTTCTGTTAAAACATCGCCACGTCTGAAACTCTCGTAAAGCATAAGACTTTTTTGAATTTCATCATCATTCATAGCACTTAACTTTATATCTTTTACCTGTATGCTTACCTTTATTTCGCCCATATATTCATTTTGTGAAAGTCTTATTGCCAAATCGACAACATCTGAAACACAGAACGGGAAATCTTCAGGCACAACTGAAAAGAGCATAACCGGTAAACTCACACCATTTTTGTTTACTGTAAGTCTTATATGTTTGTTACCACCAACAGGTTGAATACCTGTTATTTTCATACCAAAAAGCCCGAAAATCGGTTGCGGATTTTCTGCTCCGAATGGTTCTAAAACACTTATCGACGAAAGCAAATCAAGGGAGATTGAAGCAGGATTTAATTTACAATCCAATTCAAGTACCGGTAAAACTTCTTCCGAGTTTTTTGCGTATTCATTTATAAGAGTTCTGAATTCATCAATTTTTTTCGTTTCAACTGTAAGACCTGCAGCTAATTTATGACCACCATACTGCACTAAAATATCCTTACAGTAAGAAAGTGCATCATAAAGCGAAAAACCATTGACACTTCTGCCACTGCCTTTTGCAATATCACCTGATTTAGAAATAACAATGCACGGTTTACCATATTTTTCGCAAAGTCGTGATGCAACAATACCAATTACACCCTGATGCCAATTCTCGCCATCTACAACAATTACTCTTGAAAATTTAATTTCAGGATGTTCTTCAATATATTTTTCAGCAAATTCTGTAATCCCGCCTTCTGTTGACTGTCTTTCTGAATTTGCTTGACCTATTTCGTTTGCTAAAAGTGTTGCTTCCTCCATATCATCTGTAAGTAACAGTTTTATCGCCCTGTTTGCAGAACCCATTCTACCTGCAGCATTTATTCTTGGCGCAATTCTGAACGCTGCACTCATCGAGGTCATATTTTTATTTGTACCAGACTCATCTATAAGTGCTTTAAGACCTTTCCTCAATGTTCCGCTGTGGTAAGCATCATTAAGAACGGAAAGTCCGCTTCGCACCAATATTCTGTTTTCGCCTTTCAATGATACAATATCAGCAATTGTTCCTATTGCCAAAATATCGCCATATTCTTCAAGCAAGTCATAAGCGTCGCCACCTGCTAAAGCTGAAACAAGTTTAAAAGCAACACCTACACCCGCCCACTCACGAAACTCAATATCACAATCTTTTCTGTGAGGGTCAACCACCGCAACTGCATCGGGTAAAACTTCCCCTGCCTGGTGGTGGTCGGTTACAACAACATCTATTGATAATTCTTTTGCTTTTTCTATTTCTTCAACAGCAGAAATACCATTATCAACAGTAATAATAAGCGAAGTTCCACGTTCTTTTAAACTTTCAATTGCTTCAATATTCATACCATACCCCTCACCTGCACGGTCAGGAATATAGTAATCGACATTAGCGCTATTTTCAGAAAGATATGAGTAAAGCAATGCCGTTGATGTAACACCGTCAGCATCGTAATCACCGAAAACCGTAATTTTTTCACCACTCTCTATAGCAGACTTTATTCTTTCACAAGCCTTTTCCATATCAGGAAGTAAAAACGGGTCAATTATATCGGTATCATATAAAAAACTTTCAACTAAAAATTCATCCGTCAGTCCACGTGCAACCAATAAATAAGCCGCAAAAGGGTCAACGCCACAATTCTCTGCAATCTCTGCGGCAATATCTCTGTTACACTCACTGACAATCCATTTCTTTCGATTCAAAGTATCACCCATCTAATATAACATCAGGATATAAAATTACATTTTATTATAACATAAATCCGTTTTAAATGTAAAGGGTTTAGACAATAAATTCGCCGATAGTTCAAACTACCGGCGAATTTGATTTTTTTATTTTGCACTATAATATGCACTACCATTTTGCATTGTGATTCCTTTAGCATCCATCATCTCTGTAACAGTAACTATCTGATAGCCATTATTTATAAGCCACGGTACTATTGTTTCAGTTGCACTTGCAGTCGAGTCATACAAGTCGTGCATTAAAACTATTGAACCGTCACGAACATTGTTTTTGATATTAGAAACAATTTTCGATGCGTTTCTGCTTTCCCAGTCACGTGTATCTACTGACCACATTATAATAGGGGCGCCTACATTATTTTTTACAGTACTGTTATTGAATGAACCTCCCGGTGGACGCATTATAACAGGTCTTTCACCTATAACGCCTTCTACTTTTGAGGCGGTCTGATTAAGTTCCCCCAAAACTCCACTTGCTGAAAGAGAAGTAAGTGTTTTGTGGTTGTACGTATGGTTACCAATTTCACAATTAAGATTATAGGCTCTCTGAACTTGTGACTTATAACTACCGACTCTTGAACCTACCACAAAAAATGTTGCTCTCGAATTATACTTTTCAAGTGTATTTAAAATTCTTGTTGTTGCACTGTTTGACGGACCATCATCATAAGTGAGTGCTACCATAGGTTTTGTTAAATCTAAAACCCTTGCACATTTCACATTTGAATTACCGCTCACAATTCCATAATAAGATGTTGCTCTTATAATATACGAGTATGACTTTCCTACTTTTATATCTGTATCAGTGAACGAACGTGTATTTGCATCAACCGTCTTTATTGCTTTGTATTTTGCGTTATCTTCTTTTTTGTAAATTGTGTATGTCTGAGCACCACCTACACCATTCCACTCAACAACAATTTTCTGACTTTTAAAACATCTCGCAGAAGTTAATTTAGGTGACGAAAAATACATTCCGTTTACACCTTTGGTGTCATGAGTGCTTTTTGAATTTTTGTACCACGCAATTACCGTGTAATTGTAATTCACACCTGAAACAACATTTTTATCTGTAAATGAAAGTGTTTTTCCATCTTTCGTAGTACCAACTCTTCGCCATTTACCATTATCAATTCTTCTGTGAATACTGTAATACTCTGCCTTTGCAACTTTTTCCCAAGCAACTTTCAACCCGCCGGAAGTTGCGGTAACGTTGTTAAGTCTGGGGTAATCCACTCTGTAAGTAGTTGCAATTTTAGTGTAAGCGCTTATATTCTTACCCGAAATTGCCCTTACTGTATAATCATATTTTGAACCGAATTTAACATTCTTGTCGGTATAATTAAAGGTATTTTCAGAAACATCCTTAAGTCTTACCCATGAACTGCCATTTTCTTTACGATAAACTCTGTATTTTTTTGCACCGCCGACTTTTTCCCAATAAACTTTAATACTATTAGTTGAGTTTTTAGCAGCAGTTACATTTGGAGATTTCAAGAAAACAATATTTTTATCTGCTTCAAAACCACTTGTAAAATTACCTTCTACCGCTATTACACAATAATATGAGTTCTGATTGTTTTTTATTGTGGTGTCTGTATATGATAAAACATCTGATTTGACAGTTTTTATTTTTGTCCAGTTTTTTTCTGTTGATAATTTTTTATAAACCCTGTAAACTGTTGCCTTCGGATTTTTGTTCCACGAAATTTTAACACCGTTTTTTGTGTTTGAAAGTGTTACAATCGGTGCTGAAACATAATGGACGCTAACCCCTGTTTTATTGTAACCGCTATACTCATCACCATAAACAGATTTTACCGTGTATGTATAATCCGTACCATTTACAGCAGTTTTATCAATGTAGCTCTTTGTTTTTTCGCCACTGATATAAGCGAGTTTTTTCCAGCCGCTTTTCTTTGTTTTTCTGTAAACATTGTAACCCGCAGAATTTTCTGTAGCAGTCCATTTTACAGTAACACCATCAGACGAATTTTTTGCTGAAACAAGTTCCGGTGTTGTTAACTTAACTCTGAAAGTAAAACCGTTTTCCTTC
>JAFSBS010000099.1 GCA_017437165.1 Clostridia bacterium | reverse complement strand
GTTGCAGATTACATTAATGAAAATCTAAAAAAAGTACGACACACATCAGTAAAATGTCAGATTGTTACAGAAATTCCTGATGAAGTGAATCCTGAAGTACAAGAAAAAATAATTGTAATTGCATCAGAACGACTTGATGCAATTATTGCAGAGGTTTATAACCTTTCAAGAAGCGAAAGCAACAATCTTTTTACTTCTAAAAAAGTGTTTATAAATGGTAAACTCACAGAAAACAATTCGCATAAAATAAAAATTAATGATACAATCTCTGTCAGAGGCTTCGGCAGATTCAACTTTATGGGTGTTTTACAGGAAACGAGAAAAGGAAAGTTGCGGGCAAAGGTAGAATTTTTTAATTCGGAATTGAAGGGTCTGCGACGCGATTAAAATTATTTATGAATAAAAAGAAAATCATCCTATCATTTTTAGTTTACGAAAAACTTTAAATGATAGGATGAATTCATTTCTACTGATATTTTATTATAGTCAAGTCCGAAGGACTTCCGAAATTTTCAATTCTCAATTTTCAATTTTTAATTTCGTTATGTGTTCTTCATTACAATCATTTCAATTGTATCGCAAACGTGTTCACAAGCATCTGCACAACGCTCCATTTTGTAAAGTGTATCTCTTAATGCAACTATTAAAAGTACATCGCTGTTTTCTTTACGGATATTAAGAGTACCCTCTAAATAGAGTTTGTCACACTCTTCTTCAAGAGCACCTAAATTAAGAATCATTTCTTTTAATTTTTTAGGTTTTTTAAATGTCGGTAATTCCTCTAATACTTTTCTCATAAGTTCGCAACATTCAACTATTTTCTTTGCAAATACTTTAAAAAACTCCGGTATTTCTTCAACTTCATCAACATAAAGTCTCTGTAATACTTCTTCAATTGTATCTGCAACTTCATCAATATTGGCACTTATTTCTGCAATATCTTCTCTGTCAAGGGGTGTTACAAATGCTTTGGCAAGGGCTGCAGACATTTCGTGATGAACTTCATCTGCTTTATGTTCAAACCCATGCATTTTTACAATCATATCTTTAAGTTTATTTACATCATAATTATTAAAACATTCTTCTAAATACTTTGCTGCTTCAACACAACATTCAGTTGCACTTAAAAAATTATTAAAATAAAATTTATCTGCTTTACTACCCATAATTTAACATCCTTTCATTTTAAAAAACATATCAGAATATTGCCATAAATATTTTTGTCATTATAAAACCAATCAACCCACAACCCGGGAAGGTCAATATCCATGTTACCGCCATTTCTTTTACTACTGAAAAATTGATTGCAGAGATTCTTCTTACTGCACCAACACCCATAATTGCAGTTGTTTTTGCGTGTGTTGTTGAAACAGGAATACCAAAAACCGAACTTATTAAAAGTGATACAGATGCAGCAAGGTCTGCTGAAAACCCTTGATATTTTTCAAGTTTTACCATATCCATACCAACAGACTTAATAATCTTTTTACCACCTATTGAAGTACCTACACCCATAACTATTGAGCAAAGTGCCATTAACCATATAGGCATTTCAACACTGACATTTTCGGCACTCTGACCATTAACAAGTAAAAGACTTAAAAGTATAACACCCATAAATTTCTGACCATCCTGTGCGCCGTGCATAAAACTCATTGCTGCAGCACCACCAATTTGGGCGAATCGGAAGAATGTTTCTGTTTTATTTCTTTGTATATTTCTGAAAATCATAACAACAATTCTACAAATAATAAAACCTAATATAAATCCTAAAAATACAGAAATAACAAGACCATAAATAACCTTTACCCATTCAGCACCATTAACACCTGTAAGCCCACCATGAAGTGCTATAGCACCACCTGTAAGCCCTGCAATTAAAGCGTGACTTTCGCTTGTAGGAATACCAAATACCCACGCTAAAATTGCCCACAATACAATTGCAAAAAGTGCAGCACTCAAAGCCACTATCGCTTCGTGGGAATTCGTACCGAAATCGACCATTTTAGTAATAGTCTGTGCAACAGTCGCGTTAACAAGGCTCATTATAAATACACCTAAAAAGTTGAAGATTGCCGCCATTAAAATTGCAAGTCTTGGTGAAAGACAACGGGTTACAACACAAGTTGCAATAGCGTTTGGTGCATCAGTCCAACCATTAACGAGAATAACGCCCAAAGTAAGTACAACTGCCATTAAAAGCAACGGATTTGCCATCATTTGTTCCCAGAAATATGAGAAAGATAAATCCACACTACTTCACTCCTGTAAAAATTTCTATGTTTATCCAAATTAAGAATTCTTAATTCGCTATTACATTCTATCAAATTTTTTGCAAATGAACAACTCTTTTTATTAACAAAATTCAAATTTTTAATAATTTATAAATGTTTTCTTTTTCCTCTTGCTATACTTTTAATTCTTATGTATAATATAAACAAAATTATTATAAAAAGGTGGATTTTTATGGCAGAATTTATCAAATTAAAATTATCAGGGCTTAAAAAACTTCGTGAAATGGATGAAAGACTTGTTTCTTACAATGTTGAAATGACCGAAGTTACCGGTGGTACTTTCTGGACTGCATATACAGAAGCACAAGTAGATGGAACAGAAGAATTCCCTGTAATTGAAAATTGGCAGGATATGGGCAATTTACAACAATGGTATGACCCTATTGACCTTTATAACCCACGTCTTCGTAAAATGGCGAAGGAACTTGGTACTGCCTGGGTGCGTGTTTCAGGTACATGGGCAAATAAGACTTATTATGATTTTGATGGACATTGTAACGGTAAAGTGCCTGAAGGTTTCCAGAATCTTCTTACAAAAGAACAATGGATTGGAGTTCTTGAATTTGTAAAAGCAATTGATGGTAAATTATTACTTTCTATGGCAAACTGCCCCGGTATTCATTCAGCAGATGAACCTTATCCGTTAGAACAGGCAGAACTTATTTTCTCATTCTCAAAGGAATATGGTGTACCGATTAGCGCGGCGGAATTTACAAACGAACCAAATATGATGGTAATGAGTGGTTTGCCTGATGGTTATACAGCAGAAGACCACGCTCGTGACCACGATATTTTTGGTGCATGGCTTAAAGAAAATTATCCTGAATGTCTTTTTGTTGGACCTTGTACAGTTGGTGACATAAATCTATTTAATATTGATATGGACCAGGCAGGTGGTGGTATCGCATCTGCATTAGAAATGGTAACAACCGAACAACTTTTAGGTGACCAGAAAGTAAAAATGGATGTTTTCAGTTACCACTATTACAATGGTGTTTCTGAACGTGGTGCCGCAATGGGTGGTCACTGGCCGGAATCTGCTTGTCTTACAGAGCAGTATTTAGCAACTGCCGCTTCATGTGCAAGGCAATATATTGACCGCCGTGACAGATATGTACCGGGTGGACAGATGTGGGTTACAGAATCCGGTGATGCCGGTTGTGGTGGTAACACCTGGGCTCCAACTTATTTAGATGTTCCGAGAACACTCAACGAACTCGGTGAATTTTCAACTGTTACCGATGGTATAATTTTCCATAATACATTGGCTTCATCTGCTTATGGTTTCTTAGAGCATGGTACATTCGAGCCAAGACCTAACTATTTCGCAGTTCTTCTCTGGAACAGACTTATGGGTAAAGAAGTTTATGAAACCGGAGAAACTATCCGTGAGGGCGCTCACGTTTACGCTCATTCAAGAAAAGATGGCAAAAATGGTTTGGTTTATCTTGTAATAAACAACTCAAGAACCGATACAACCGATGTTGAGTTACCAAAAGAAGCAGAAAGTTATATACTTGAAGGTCAGGGCAAACTCCGTTCAAGAGTTATGACACTTAATGGCAAACCTTTAGTATTAGGTGAAAATGACAGTATTCCTGAACTTAAAGGAGAAACAGTTTCAGGTAAAGTTACATTAAATCCCGGTAGTTGTGCTTTCTTCGTTTTATAAAAAACATAAAAAACAAGACGAGATTTTTTGATAATCTCGTCTTGTACTTTTATTTTTTACTTGTTGCATCTTTCAAAACAGACTTTATAATTTGTTCATTCTGTGAAACATTACCTTTTTTACCGATTCTGTAGTTAACAGGATTTTGCTGGTAGTTACTTAATGTATTTTCGTTTAAAGCTCTTGCTGTGTAAATGTAAGTTACATCTGCTTTTACTGTATTATCAGTATAACTGTTTGTTGTAACTTCACCTAAAGTACGCCAATTCTTGTCGCCAACCGCTTTTCTGTAAACACGATATTTTTGCGCACCTTCGACTGCTTTAAATGTAATGTTTACACCTTTTTCTGTTTCAGTTGCTTTAAATAATGATGGTGTTGCTAAATACATAATACTTACACCGCTGTTAAGGTATGCACCTGCAACAGCACCGTCGTAGGCTCTTACAGTGTATTTGTAAGTTTTTCCGCTTTCGACATTTTTATCATCAAACCTGAGTGTAGTTGTACCCTTGACAGTTGCTACTTTAACCCAACTGCCTTTTTCGTTTGCTCTGTAAACATAGTATCCATCGGCATTATCTATTTTTGACCACTTAACAGTCACTGAACCGATGTTGTTTGCAATTGAAAGTTTTGGGGCAGCAAGTGAAACAACAGTTTTACCATCATAATACTGACTTAAAACATTGTCATCTATCGCTCTTACAGTATATTTATATTTTACATTGTTTGAAATAGTTTTATCTGAAAATGCAGTTTTTGAAGTTGTAACAACCCTTTTCCAACCTGTTGAATCTGTTTTTCTGTAAAGATTGTATTTTTCTGCACCTTCAATTGCAGTCCACTTTACTACAACACCATTTGCACCATTTTTAAGATAATTTATTTCAGGAACTTTTACAGTTGTTCTTGCCCCGTAACGAAGAAGACCTTTATCTAAAACGATTGAATACATTGTCCAGTTCTGACCGGAGCCACAACAATAATATGTATAAGTCTGTTTCTGACCATTGTGCGCTTTATTGTGCGCATAATCCTGAATGTAACCATCTTTATTAACACCATTGCAAATAATTGCGTGAGTGTATCTTTTACAGTTATTACAGTAGTAGAAAATAGGGTCACCTTTACCTACCTTGCCCTCGTTATCTGACATTTTAAGAGTACCACTCTTACCATTTGTCAATGTAAGTTTGTAAGATGTTCCATGAGTACCATTAAGTGCATTATATAAATTAACAACTATAGGTTCAAAAACATCTATACCGCCTGCCTGAATACATCTTGAAACGAATTCAGCACAAAGACCAACACCACTGTTCCAGTTTTTTGCAGCATAACTTAATGCCTCATCTGTTTTATATGGATATTCTTTTTGATTTGTATTATTTGCAGCCGAAACTGTTACGCTTAAAACAGAAAATGAACTTATAGTAAAAATCAACGCGAAAATTACTGAAATTAATTTTTTTGTCATATTTTCTCCTTAAAAGTTACAAAGTTGTAATAATTGTGCTACGATAATACTATAATATTTCGTGTTTGTCAAGTTTTTCGACACTTTTTCTTGCACAATGCCACAATAAATGATTAAAAATTGTAACTTTTTAGGCAATGTTACAATAAAACAATCCGAAGATCATCTTAAATTCGGATTGTTTTTAATATTATTCTTTATCTTTATTTTTTCCTGAAGAACTGAATTTATTAAGAAGTGCTGTACTTAAAATAATAATACCAACAACAATAAAGATACCCGCCATACCGGCAATAGAACAAATAAGAGATTCACTTAAATTTTCTGTTGTAAATGCAAGTCCCTGAAATGCATTTGCCTGTAATAACATATTAAACATTCTGAATACCCCCTATCAATTGCTACCAAAGAAGTTAAGAATCATACCACCTGCAATAACTGATGCAACCTGACCTGAAACATTAACGCCGGTTGCGTGCATAAGAAGGAAGTTCTGATTATCTTCTTCAAGACCCAACTTGTGAACAACACGAGATGACATTGGGAATGCAGAAATACCTGCAGCACCAATCATTGGGTTGAATTTTTTGCCTTCCGGTAAGAAAAGGTTCAAGAATTTTGCGAAAAGAACACCGCCTGCTGTATCGAAAATGAAAGCAACAAGACCAAGACAGAGAATAAGAGCAGTCTCCAATGTTAAGAATGCATCTGCATTCATATTTCTTGCAACAGTAATACCTAAAAGAATTGTTACAAGGTTTGCAAGAACTTTTTGTGCTGTCTCTGAAAGAGAATCAAGAACACCGCATTCTCTTATAAGGTTACCGAACATAAGGAAACCAATAAGAACTGCTGACTGTGGTGAAACAACACCAGCAATAACTGAAACAACTATAGGGAAAAGAATTCTTGTAGTTTTTGAAACAGCTTTTCCTTCGTATTTCATTCTGATTTTACGTTCTTTTTTTGTTGTAAGCAATTTAATAACCGGTGGCTGAACAATTGGAACAAGAGCCATATAAGAATAAGCCGCAACAATAATAGCACCGATATACTGTGAGTTAAGTGCAGTAGCAACAAAGATTGATGTAGGACCATCTGCTGCACCAATAATAGCAATAGATGCTGCTTCGTTTATTGGGAAGAAGAGTGAAGCAACAGTAAGTGTAAAGAAAATACCGAACTGAGCTGCTGCACCGAAAATCATAAGTTTCGGGTTAGAAAGAAGTGGGCCGAAGTCAATCATAGCACCGATACCAATAAAGAGAAGTAATGGGAAAAGCTCATTTGCAACACCTGCATTATAGAGGATTTCAATAGCACCATGCTCAGAAATAACACCCTCTGTAAGAGCAAGAGGAAGGTTTACAAGAATTGTACCAAAACCCATTGGTAAAAGAAGTGTTGGCTCCATATCTTTTGCAATTGCAAGATAAATAAGAAGACCACCGATGCACCACATAACAATCATAGGAAGAATTTCATCAGGTACATCCATTTGCATTACTGCATCAAAAAGCGCAAGAATTTTTGACCAGATTTCAAGAAGAATTTCCATAATATCTTTCCTTTTCTGTATTTTTTTGATTTGATAACACCAAATCATCGCATTTTACATTATATTACATTTTATACCAATTTTCAATGATAAGTAGTTACAAAAAAGTATTGACAAATCTTTAACTATATATACAAAAAGACAGTTTATTTCAGTTGTCAGTCATCAGAAATCAGGAAACAGGAAACAAAAACCACATTCTCTCATTTAAGGTTAAATGAAAGAATGTAGTCTTTTTATTTATATCTAATTATAATCAAACCGCAGTATTTCCTTAATTTTCAATTTTTCATTTTCAATTCTTTATAACCGGTGTCTTAAGAATACCTGTTCTTTTAAAGATATATTCATAAGACCATCTGTTACCTTCACTTCTCCATGCATCAGGACCTTGCCAACGTTCCATTTTATCTAAAAGGTGTACAGAGCCAAATGAATTGAATCTGTTTGTGTAGAGCTTAAGGGAAAGGATGTGTTCACCATTTTCTGTATCGACTTTGGCTTTGTACGGCGGATAAATAATTTTACCGAATTCTTTGTTATCAAGTGAAGCGGTAACAAGCGCGCCACGATAGAACGAAGCACATACTGTAAGTTGATTGTTTTTAACCGTAACCGGTATTTTGTAAGTAATGTTACCCCCAAAGAATGGTAAGCCCTGATTTACAATATCGCCAAAGTAAAGCTTTTCTGGTAAAGCAATAATAGAAGCAACTCTGCCCATTACTCTGACACCGAAATTACCTAAAAGATACATTGATTCTAAATTTTCTGTTTCTCCGAAAGGCAGTGTTACAAGTAAAACATTAGTACCCTTTACAATATCAGGAAGTTTTACTTTTAATATAGAAATATCAACAAAATTACCTGTTACCTCGTTTTTAACAGGATTACCATTAAAGATAATTTCTGCTTTTTCTGCATCTTCAAGTGCTAAAACAGCACCGCTGTAATCAATTTCACTCTCAAATGTGTATTTAAGAGTAACCTTTGTAATTGGTGCTTTTTCGCCATAAACCCAAGGCTGGACAACTGCACCGCCACGCTCTCTGAGACCGAGTCTTTCTCTTAAAATATTGTCGAGTCTTAAAATTTCTTCTTTCTTGCTGAATTCTTCATCATCTTCCAATTTATATTCTGCCATATCAAGAAGAAGAACATTTTCTTCAGAAAGTGTGTAATCAACATAATACGGCGTATCGAAAGTTTCTTCGTTTATTTCTTTCTCATTTTTTATATTTTCCTTTTTACCATCCTCTAATTTATAAAGGAATGAATCATAACCATAAATATGTTGATTTATAATTGTTTTGCCGTTCATATATGTAACATCTGCAGGATAGTTGTCACCTGTTTGTGTATCGAAAACTGTTACTATATATTCACCTTCAACAGTAATTTTTACATCTCTGCCTCTATCGGTATCTTTATTGTGTGGTTCTTTTGAGTGTGCAACAAAGAGCCATTTGCAAGTATTATCCTGACGAAGCTGATAAAGAAGATTGTCAGTAAGGTTACCATTTGCAAAACGGAGTGTTACTGTTCTGTTTTCATCGAGTGCAGTTAAAACTGCTGCCTGTGAATATTCAACATTTTCACTGTTTTCATAAAGTTCTTTACCTCTGCTTGATTCTACTGCATCGCAATATTTAGGTGCAGCGCCAAGGAAAATAAGCTTACCACCATTTTTCTTAAATTCTTCAAGACGGTCTAAGGTTGTGCTCCTTAATGTTTCACAAGCAGGCACAACAATAGCATCATACTCCATCTGACCGACTTTAAGTGGATTACCACCCTTTTCGCAAAGAGTCGGGAAAAGAGATTCTGAAATGAAGTTAAAGTCAATACTACCTTCAATAAGCCATTCTGTAAGTTGTTGGAATTTTTCGTCACAACTGTCACGGAACACAGCAGATTTATCGTTAGGTCCCCAATGAAGCCAGAAACTCTCGACAGGATGAATCACACCAACTTTTACAATAGGTTTACCACGTGTAAGTGCAGTATTAACCCTCGCAAAATGGTCCTCAACAGCAGAATATTCTTTGTACCACGGTGACTGATATGAAATTGAAGCCGGATAATCGCGCTTTGCTTCTCCTGCCATAGAATACCATGAAAGGTGCGGTACTCTTATTGTAATACCGAGTGCAGCCTGCCAATCGCCCTGATATTTATATGTTCTGAAATCGCACTCCCAACCTGTAACACCATAAAGTTCTGAAAGAATACCCTCGTAACCAAACTGATGAACCGCAGACTGTGCTTGTTTTGCGGTTGTAAATTCTCGCAAATTACAAAGCATATCTATACCGGGAAGCTCAAAACCTCTGTAAGAACGCATTGCTTCACCTAACGCTGCAGTCTGACTTTCTAAAGTCGGTTCTTCCATCATGTGACCCGTAAGAGAGATATTATTTTCTCTACACCAATTGCCTACTGTATCTGCAAAAGATACAGCAAAAAGTTCCGCAATAAAATCGTGATAACGATAACGGTGAAGTGATACTTTACTATTCTTTAAATCCCAGAAAATTTCAGGAAGAGTATCTAATATATCTGCACCATAAGTTTTTTTGTAGAGTTCTTCTACATTATCAGTCCACGGCATACAAACATCATCTGTATCAAACGAGTTGTCAAAAACTTGTTTTCTTGTAAATTGCGGTTCATCGGTAAAAATAGCAGGAACAGTTTTATCGAATTCGTCTCCTACTGTATCTTTATACTTTTCGTGGGTAACTTCTACGAATTTTTTAACTGCTTCAACACTCAATGTATCTAAATACGCCTGGTCGTTATACCACGAACTTTTGCCGTGAATTTCTAAAAGAGCATACCATTTAGTGCCTTTTGCTTCATCATCTTCATTTATTCTTTTATAACTATCAAGGTAGCCGTCTTTGTCTAAAATAACATCGTAGCAAGCAAGTAATTTGCCGTTACCCGTTCTGCCACCTTCTGCACGAGAGTCATTGTTTTCTGTTAACTCGCCCTCTTTTTCTGTTGTGAAAAGAAGACATCTTGCACGGTACTTTTCATCTTTAGTAACAAGTCCGCCTGCTGCACCTGATGGCCAACGGTCCTCATCATAAAGCCACGCAAGCATTTTTTCATCTTTCGCTTTTTCTACACAATGTTTGACAAGTCCCATAAATTCTTCGCTCAAATATTGATTTTTAAGACCTGTTCTTACGTGCATATGGAAACCGCCAAGACCCATTTCGTTAAAAATTTCAATCTGACGTGAAAGTTCCTCTTTTGTTAAATAATCATTCCAAGCCCAGAAAGGTGTTCCTCTGTATTCGCTTGTAGGATTTTTAAAAAGTTCTTTACTCAATGTTTTACTTGAATTCTTTTTATAAAGCATTTTTGTCACCCACATTTCAAAAATAGAGTGCATATTCACAATATGCACTCTTATTATATCATATCTTATACGCTTTTTCTACAGGTACAGCACATAAAATAAGTACTATTTCCGCAATAGGTAAAACTGAAAATATCGATTCTTTCAAAGATTTTAAAAGATGTTTCAAAAATTACCTCCTGATATTTATTTTAAGAGTTTAATTTTCTTCCATAATACTCAAATATGATGGTCTTATAATTTTGTCGGCACAAATAATTTCTTCGATTCTGTGTGCGGACCAACCGACAATTCTCGCAATAGCAAATATTGCAGTATAAAGTTCACCCGGAATACCTAACATATCATAAACAAATCCGCTGTAAAAATCGACATTAGGACTTACACCTTTGTAAATTTTTCTTTTTTGTGATATCAACACAGGTGCTAATTCCTCAATATTTTCATAAAGAATCAAATCTTTATCTCTACCCTTTTCTTTTGCAAGTGCCTCTACATAACTTCTGAATACTCTTTCTCTCGGGTCAGAAAGTGAATAAACTGCATGACCCATACCATAAACAAGCCCTTTTTTGTCAAATACCTCTTTGTCTATAATCTTTGTAAGATATGCTTTTACTTCTTCTTTGTCAGTAATATCATTTACATTTGCTCTTATATCATCCATCATCTCCATAACTTTAATATTAGCACCACCGTGCTTTGGTCCTTTAAGTGATGACATAGCAGCAGCAATTGTAGAGTAAGTATCTGAACCGGAAGATGTAACAACTCTTGTTGTAAAGGTTGAGTTGTTACCGCCACCATGCTCCATATGAAGTATTAACGCAGTATCAAGAACTTTTGCTTCTGTTTTTGTATATTTTTTATCCGGTCTTAACATCATAAGAAGATTTTCTGCAGTTGAAAGCTCCGGGTCAGGACGATGAATAATCATACTCTCCTGAAGTTCTGAATAATTGTATGCGTGATAAGCATAAATTGCTAAAAGCGGAAATTCCGCCACTAACTGAATACATTGTCTTAACACATTATCAACAGAAGTGTCGAGCGCCTGTTTGTCGTAAGAAGCGAGTGTTAAAATACTTCTTGTAATTGAATTCATAATATCCGCAGACGGTGCTTTCATAATAACATCACGTGTAAAATTCTGCGGTAAACACCTTAAATCACCTATATGTTTACTGAATTCTTTTTCTTGTTCTTTTGATGGCATTTCACCAAGAAGTAATAAATATGCGATTTTTTCAAAGCCTAATTCATCTTCGCCCAAATTATTTATTAAATCCTGCACTTTGTAACCACGGTACCAGAGTTCACCGTCACAAGGTTCTTTTACTCCGTTTACTGTTTTACTTGCCACAATTTTGGAAATATTTGTAAGACCTGTAACAACACCATTACCATTTATATCACGAAGCCCTTTATTTACCGAATGTTTTATGTATAATTCCGGTGCAATTCTATCATTTTCTCGTACTGTTTGTTCTTTACTTTTCGCGTAATTTATAAAGTCCTGAAAACTCATAATATCACTTCCTTTATCAAATTAAAATATCTATTTTAATACAATTATAATGTATATTTATAACTTTTACAATGTATGACAATAAAATGTTATAAAAAATTTACAACTAAAAACGCATCCGCAACATAAAAGTTACAGATGCGTTTGAATAATTATAGTTTTTACTTAATTAAAGGAACCACATTCTATAAAACAATTCACCCAAAATAGTTTTTCTGATTTTATCAACAACTGTTGTGAATGCTTTTTCAATAACGCTCATTGGTTCTTGTTCCGGCATTTCTATAATTTTTGCTTCCATATTTCCATCGTCACAAACGAATGGTTGTGACATCACAATACCACCTTCGTTTTTAATCTGGAAACGAACATAAGAACCTAATTTTTCACTATTTTCTCTTAAATTAAATACATTTCCTGTTGCAATAATTTCACCATCAGAAATCCATTCTATTTTGTCATAATTATTCGCTGTAACTGTAATAATATCTTGTTCTTCATCTACTGTTATTTTTTCAATTTTTGCATATTCACCTGTACCCTCAAACTCGTCGCCTAATTCATTTCTTGCAATTCGTGAACAAGCAAAAAAAGCACCATTTTCCATAGCAGTTCTCAAAGCTTCATTTGAAAGTTCAGGCATAAGCATAATTTCTGCTGTAACACCAATATTTTCTATAATATGAGAGTCATCGTTAGAAAATCCCCAGGCAACCTTACCACGTGGTACTGTGTACATTAACACATTATCCCAGAGAATTCTATCAGCCCCTGCAACAGTATCTCTTTCATTGAATATTTCCACACCAACGCAAGACTCATACTCTAAAAGTGGCTCAATAAAAGTCTTTAAATAATTATAGTCTTCTGCTCTTTCACGATTACCATTTATTGAATAGAAATCACCCGGGTGAGCAATAAATGAAATACCACCTGCTTCATGGGTTGCTTTAATGGGTGAAATATAATCCTCTTCTTCACCCCAATCGCCCTGAAAAGCACCACAGAAGAACCCATTAACGTGATTTTTTCTCATAACAACGCCATTCATTTCAATACCCTGATTAACATCAAGCATTGGTCTGCCGTCTCTACCTACGCCTGTTGTAATTTCTTCATAACGTTCTTTTGAAACGGGGCTTAAATCATAGAAAAATTTGTTGTAACCGATAATAGGTAACATTTCAGGCATTTCGTCCCAGCCTTTATTTACAACGCCATGGTCAGTAATTGCGAGAATATCGTAATCTTGTCTGTAATATTCTTCAACAACATCTTTAATATCCATATAACCATCACTGTAAAGAGTGTGAGCGTGAAGTTGAGTTTTATACTGTTTATATGTATCCCACTCAACAGTTTCATAAGGGCTTTTTATAGTGTAAGAAACAGTATTTGTTGCGAACACCGAAACAGATAAAATATTTAACAATGTAAACACAACTAAAACTACTGAAATAAGTTTTTTTGTTGTCACAAAGACCACCCCTTAAATTTTTAAATATGACACACCGTCATTATACTAAAAAAACAAAAACAATGCAATAAATAAATGTAATTTTGTGAAAATTTGTAAAACCTCAAAATTATTTTTTGAATTAAAAATTCTAAATATTGACTTAAACCTCTATTTTTCTAAAAAAACACCCTAAATATTGTGTTTTTCTTAATTTTTTTTATATTTTTTACACGAAGTGACCTTTTTCGACAAGCAAGTTATGTATAATACAGGTATCAGGAACCAGAACTGATAAATTTATTATTTATACAAAGGAGTTATTAAAATGTTATTAAGAAAAAAGTTTTATTTACAGATTGAGTATCATTGGCATTGCATAAATCTTCTTAAAAAGCAATTAAATGATTCCAATGAAAAACAAAGTAAAATAATTAAGGGGAAAATAAATTACCATAAGCAAAAAGCAAATCATCTTTCTTACCAGTATGAAATTCTTATAGGGTTGAGAGATACTAATGGATATTTTATATAAAACAAGACCAACACAGAACTGAAAATTCTGTGTTGGTCTTTTCACTCCACAAAACACTATCAGAAAGACATAAGTTTTCCTAATACTTCTAAAATCTTTGTTATAAGTTTAGATATTTTTAAAAGAAGCTTTGTTGTTACTCTGTCCTGAGTATCACCTGTCGGGTCAGGATTTTCAGGCAAATCAGTTGACTGCTTATTATAAACGTCCTGCCAATTACCATTTCTGTAAAGCTCAGCATCCTCACCTACAAAAGCTGTTGCTGAGAAGCTGTCATTTAAAAGAGTCCAGTTAAACCACGCAATAACATACGGTTGGGCAGAAGCCTGAATTGTTCCGTGGTCTGCACCTGTATATCTGCCAATAACAACATTCTCGTTATTAATTTTCTTCATATTTTCAATAAGCCCTTTACCTAACGGACATATACCTGTTGAAGTTGTCGAACCGGCATCTGTTGAGCCTGTACCTGCAACTAAAAATGACGGTACAGAAACCTTTGAAGCATCATAAGGGGTATTTTGTAAAACAGAAGCTGCCAAATCTTTATGTGGCGCACTCAATGCACATACCGATTTAAACATTGAACTGTTTGGTTGCTTACCATCAGAAGCGCCATTTATTGCACCTGAACCACCCTGCGAAAAACCACATATACCAATTGCATCTGTATTTACTTTATTGTAAAAAATACTGCTTGGATCTTCATTGAGTGCGAGTAATAAATCAAGCCCCTTTGAAGCAGAGTCAGCATTACCTGATGATTCGTGGTCATTGCTTATTGCAATATAACCCCAAGAAGCAAGTGCAGTCATTAAATTTACTGTAGTTGCGTCTGCGTCTGTCATACCTGTACCGTTGCAGTAAACAACAACTGGATATGTACCACTGCTTACAGTAATGTTTTTTGGGTACCAGATTTTATAATAGGTGTATGCTGCTTCGCCACTATCAAAAATCATTGTTTCAACTTCATTTGGTCCGTTCTGTGAGAATTTTTCTTCGACAGGATAAACCCCATCTGCTGCAGATACAGCAAGTGAAACTGTTAAAAAGCAAAATAACATTGCTAAAAAAACTGAAAGAACTTTTTTCATAATTAGCCTCCTTGAAATCGGATAAATATTATGTTACTATAAGGTGTAACATTTGTTACCACAATTCATTACTATAACATTATATATAAATGAGTTGGAAGTTTCAATATTCATAAAATATGCTGTAACAAAAAGAGGTGTTTTGTTATGTCTAACTCTTGTAACCGCGAGTCTAAAGCTTTTACAAGGGAATGTGTT
>JAFSBS010000098.1 GCA_017437165.1 Clostridia bacterium | reverse complement strand
AGCCTGTTACTTGTGGTGACTTAAATGCACAAGGTGCTATGACTGCATTGCTTTTAGATGCTTTAAAACCAAACCTTGTACAGACACTTGAAGGTACACCTGCATTTGTTCACGGTGGTCCTTTCGCAAATATTGCTCATGGTTGTAACACAGTTCTTGCTACAAAACTCGCTATGGGTGCAGCAGATTATGCTATCACAGAAGCAGGTTTCGGTGCAGATTTAGGTGCAGAAAAATTCCTTGATATCAAGTGTAGAGCAGCTAATTTAAAGCCATCTGCAGTTGTAGTAGTTGCAACAGTTCGCGCTCTTAAAATGCATGGTGGTCTTAAAAAGGATGAATTAGGTAACGAGGATTTAGTAGCACTTGAAAAAGGTATTCCAAATCTTCTTCGTCACGTTTCAAATATTAAAAATGTTTATAAACTTCCTTGCGTTGTTGCTGTAAACAGATTCCCGACAGACACAGATAATGAAATTGAATTCATTATTAAAAAATGTAAAGAATTAGGCGTTAATACTGTTCTTTCAACTGTTTGGGCAGATGGTGGTGCAGGCGGTGAAGAAATGGCAAAAGAAGTTGTAAGACTTTGTAATGAAGAAGATAATTCTGACTTCTCATATTCTTATGACCTTGATGCAAAAATTGAAGATAAAATTGAAGCTATTGTTAAAAAAGTTTATGGTGGCAACGGTGTTGACTTCACACCGAATGCACAGAAACAGCTCCAGGCTCTTTATAAAAATGGTTTTGATAAACTTCCTGTTTGTGTTGCAAAAACACAATATAGTTTCTCTGACGATGCTACAAAATTAGGCGCTCCTGAAAACTTCAGAGTAACTGTTAAAAATGTTAAAGTTTCAGCAGGTGCAGGATTTATTGTAGTTCTCACTGGTGAAATTATGACAATGCCGGGTCTTCCAAAAGTTCCATCAGCAGAAAAAATTGATGTTAGCGAAGACGGAAAGATTGTTGGACTCTTCTGATTTTAGTTGTTAGTTATTAGCTTGTTAGTGTTTGTAGCTTCTAATAATTTTAAATAAAACAAAAATTAACTCCCACTATGGTAGGGGCAGACTTTTAGTCGCCCGTAGTAGTGGGAGTAATTTTTTGTTTGTTATAATTTTATCGAGTGCGATAAATTATAGTTTATAGCTTCTTTTCAAATGCATTTTATTAAACAACGCGCGTTATCGCGTGAGAGTACAGCTTATCTCCTACAATGCAATAATCTAGTTCTATCATTTTTAGTTTACGATAAACTTTAAATGATAGAATTTATTCATTGCTTGATGAAGTCCCTGTTCCCTAGTTCCTAATTTCTGTTTCCAGAACAAAAACTATTGCAAAATGGAAAACATTATGTTAAACTAATTTTGCGACACAACTGAATTATTGGACAAACTATAGGAGAAGTGTTTTTATTTTGTAAAAAAACACATTCTCTATTTTGGCGTTCTCTTGTAGTTTGTCAAAGTTGTGTCGCAGCAATCGGAGTTATGTGTTTTTTTGAGTGCGTAGCTTCGGCTGCGCACTTTTTTGTTT
>JAFSBS010000097.1 GCA_017437165.1 Clostridia bacterium | reverse complement strand
ACTTCCCAACCGAATTGAGAAATAAATTCAAGTCTTTCTTTATTATTACTTGCTTTAAAATTTATTACATCGCTTTTGGTTTCAACAGACTTTGTGTTAAGATTTTTCAAACGCACCCTTGAAACAGTCGTTAAAACTCCGGCACAAATAACGAGTACCAGAACAACAGAAATGTACTTTATATTTTTTGAAGTAACTGAAAAAACAAACATTAAAACCCCTCGCAATATTTCAAAGTAATACTTATAAAATATATGCAGAGTATAGATATAAAATGTTAAATAAACATATTTAAGTACCAATTAAAAATGCTTTCACCAATAAAGGCACAAATTCCTATACCAATCGAAAGAAACGGACCAAAAGGAATTACTCCACGCATTGCCTTTTTAGAAACAATTTTTCTCCCAATAGCAAATAAAACACCTGCAAAAGCACCGAAAAACATTGAAACTATAATGGCTTTCCAACCAAGAACAAAACCCGCAGCAGCCATAAGTTTAACATCGCCGCCACCCATCCATGCACCTCTTGACAATAAACCAATCAACAAGAAAAAAACTGATACTGCAAATAAACCAATAATTTTGCTAATGATATACTCTTTTGTAAATTCACCTTTTATTACAGAATCGCCAACAATAAACAAGCCACCTATAAATATTGAAATCCACATTGAATCAGGGATTATCTGATGTTCAAAATCAATCCACGCAGTTACAATAAGGCAAGAAAACACTATCATATATCCCACGAGAGTTAAATTCAAACCATCAATCGCTTTACCTCCACAAATGAAGAAATAAATTAAAACATAAAATATACCATTTAATGCTTCAACAATCGGGTAACGCGGTGATATCTTGGATTTACAGTAACGACATTTACCACCTAAAAATATCCAACTAAAAAGCGGAAACAAGTCATACCAATAAAGTCTGTGCTTACAATCAGTACACATTGAATTTGTTTTAACGAATTCAAGACCAATTGGCAAACGATATATTAAAACATTTAAAAAACTACCAATAACTGTACCAAAAACAAAAATTATCGTTGCAATGTAAATTGTCAAAAAATCTAACATTTTAAGTGCCACCTTTCCACTTACATCATCTTTAACTAATTATATGATTATTTTCGTCTAAAGTCAACAAAAATTATGAATGTATTTTATACATTTTTCACTTCACTTTTTCTTGCTAAATTTAGAAAAATATGTTATATTTTAGTATGTATTATATTGTATATTATTTAAGGAGGACTTTTTCAATGAAAAAGACACACAAGAGAGTAATTGCTTTCCTTCTTGCGACCACTTTTGTTTTTTCAGCAATGACTGCGGGCGTATTTGCGATAGCAAGTTATCTCAATCCAAATTATAATAGTTCAACATCATCTTACTTGAGTGTTAACAGTGTTGATGATTTCATTAACCTTGTTGAAAACTCTTCAGATTTCTTTGCTGATGTTAAAGAACCGGAAAAACATGATGCTTCTCAGGATATAGCTCCGACTATTATTATTCCTGGTATAAGCCAGTCAATTTCTTACCTTGCTGATGAAAATGGTAACCCTGCTATTAACGCAAATGGTGAAGAACTTTCAGGCGGTCTTCTTATTATTGACTCAGCTCAGCTTCCCGGTGTTCTTGCCGGTACAGTTGCCGGTCCGCTTGCAACTTCTCTTATAATGCAGGCAGATATGGGATTATCTGATGCTGTTTACTCTACAGTTACCCAGCTTTTCTCTATTCAAGCTTCAGGTAAAGATGGTAAAGCAAAAGAAAATCTTCAAACAATTACTTACGAGTACCCTGTTTCACAGATGTCACAAGATGACAGAGATTATTTCTACAGAATGATTCCTATGAAATCAGTTGTTGATGAAATTGGTGGCGAAGACAATCTTTATTTCTTCACTTTCCCACTTATTTCTGACCCATTTATTTCTGCTGCAAAACTTGACAGTTATATCCAATTAGTCAAGGAACAAACAGGTAAAGATAAAGTCAACATTGTAACAATCTCTCTTGGTGGTACAATTCTTACTGCTTACCTTGAAATGAAGAGAGAAGCAAACCAAGGAAAAGATGTTTACTTTGAAGACATCAACAAAGTTCTTAATGTTGTTTCTTGTCTTGATGGTACAGATGTTATGGGTGACTTCTACTTAAGAAACTTTAATATTGAAGATCAATTCTTCTTCCAGGAATTTTTACCAATGGTAATGAAAGAGATGAATGGTTACGCAACTTTAGGTCACCTTATAAACATCGCTCTTAAAATTTTCCCTCGTTCAGTAATTGAAGCTATTCTCACCGCTGCTGTTGATGGTATTCTTGATACTTTAATGCTT
>JAFSBS010000096.1 GCA_017437165.1 Clostridia bacterium | reverse complement strand
TAAAATTCTTAAAGAAGATACAATTATTGTTGACGGTGCCGGTGACAATGATGCTATTAAAGCTCGTGTTGCACAAATCAAAGCACAGATTGAAACAACAACTTCTGATTTTGACAGAGAAAAACTTCAGGAAAGACTTGCTAAACTTTCCGGCGGTGTTGCAGTTATCCGCGTAGGTGCTGCTACTGAAACAGAAATGAAGGAAATGAAATTAAGAATTGAAGACGCTCTTGCAGCAACAAAAGCCGCTGTTGAAGAAGGTTATGTTGCAGGTGGCGGTGTTGCACTTCTTAACGCAATTCCTGCTCTTAAAGAATATATCGAAAAAATTGAAGACCTTGACGAAAAAACAGGTGCAAAAATTGTTCTTAAAGCAATTGAAGAACCGGTTCGTCAGATTGCAGCAAACGCAGGGCTTGAAGGTTCAGTAATTATTGACGGTATTCTTCGTTCAGGTAAAACAGGCTATGGCTATGACTTTGCTACTGAAACATTCACCGATATGGCAGAAGCAGGTATTCTTGACCCGACTAAAGTTACCCGTTCTGCACTTCAGAATGCTTCATCAGTTGCAGCAATGGTACTCACAACTGAAAGTCTTGTAACAGACAAACCAGACCCGGCAGCAGATGCAGCTCAGGCAGCAGCGATGGCAGCACAAGGCGGCGGAATGTATTAAGCGTAATGTGAAACATTACGCATGAAGTAAATCCCTTTCGGGATTTAATGAAGTACTTCGTATGAAGTATTGCTCCGCAATATGAAGTCGCTTCGCGATTAAAGGATTTACTTCACCATTTGATGCGAAGCATCAACTTCATAATTTACTTCAGTAAATTACTTCATAAGGCGTAGCTTTACTTCATTTTGCTTCAGCAAAACTTCATTAAAAACATACCCACCATAGATTCATTACGAGTCTATGGTGGGTTTTTGTGTTTTCTATTGTTTTTGTAGAATTTTAAAAGTACTTGAATTATTTTACAGAATTTGTTATATTCATACAAACAGACGGTGGATAAATAATAGTCTGTTGTATTGTGAAATCAAAAAACGCAGGCAAACTTATTGATGTAGTAATTGGTGTGGTTTATAAGAAAGATGTGTGATTAATGAGTAAAAGAAAATCTAATTTAGAATTGTTAAGAATTATTAGTATGATTCTCATTGTAATGAGCCACTGTGATGAAATATTTGGATTAAGTAATTTGTATAGTCAGACACTTGGAATCGGAAAAATAATAAATGATTGGCTTAATATGGGTGGTTAGATAGGTGTGGGATGTTTTTTGCTGATTTCAGGTTATTTCATGATCGAGCAAAGAGTTACGTTAAAGAAAATAATGAGGATAGGCGGTCAAGTTTGGTTTTACACTATATCAATTTGGCTTGGTTGGTTATTGATGAGTCTATATTTACATCAATTTGATTTAAAAGATAGTCTTGTAAAAGCTGTTTACTCTTTTTTCCCAATCTTATTCAGTCATTATTGGTTTGTTACTGCATATATAATCTTGATGATTCTTGCTCCGTTTTTTAATAAACTTATTTATGCACTTAACGAAAAAGAATATAAGCGGTTATTGGTTTTGTTAATAGGTATTTTTGTGGTAATCGGAGGAGGTTTTCCAAAGTTACTTGAGGGTATATTTGAAGGAAGGATAATTCCTGTATTTGTTGTGTATTTTGTTGCAGGTTATATAAAAAGGTTTGTGAATGTATCTTTAAAAAATTCCGGTAAACATCTTATGGTTGCATTAGGGTTTTATGTTTTGTTGTTTGCATCGTCTTATATAATTACATATATCGGAATATTGTTAGATAGTGATACAATTAAAGGTTTAAGATATTTCTATAGGGAACTAAACAGTCCTTTAATTATTGTTATTTGCGTAGAACTTTTTTTGTCTTTTTTGAAGATGGATATTGGAAAAAAAGAAATAATAAATTCAATTGCCGGGAAAACATTTGGTGTATACCTTATTCACTCTAATAAGATAATATCTAGTATTGTTTTGCCTAAAATATTCCCAATATACTTAGTTGATAATCCAGTTCTTATTTTCATATATTCTGTTGAATCTGTAATTATAATATATGTAGTGTGTACTGCGATAGATTCGTTACGCCAATTAACGGTAGAAAAGTTATGGTTGAAAATTCTAAATAGTAAATTGGATAAAATTCAGTCTAAAATAAGTGTTTTAACAGAACGGATATGTTGTAATTGTAAAAAAGTTTTAAAAAACTATTATTGTAAGTAAAGATTTTATTGTCAAAAAGCTCAGATGATGTGTTACATTATCTGAGCTTTTTGTGGTTATTCAACTTTCAATGAAAAAATATGTTTTGCTTATCTTGATTTAGTGAAGAATTTGAATTCCGCGTTTTAGTAATTTCTTCAAGAGCTGCTTCCTTACTATAAAATAACACACAAAAAGAATTGCGAATGTAATGGTCCACGAAATCGGGTAGGCGTAGTAAAGGTATATAAGTGTCGGGTTTTTGGGGAAAAATGCGAAAATCCAGAGAATACGAAGTCCGCAACCACCTAAAAGAGAAACTATCATAGGTAAGAAAGATTTACCCATACCTCTTAACTGACCTGCACCTACATCCATAAGCGAGCAGAAGAAATAGAATGGTAAAATAAGAGTTAATCTTTGGGCGCCGATTTCAATAACTGCAGGGTCCGTTGAGAAAATTCCTACAAGAAAATCTTTAAATACAACACCTAAAGCTCCCATCCCGCCACCGATAAAAATTGTGAGTGCAATGCAACGCAAATAAATTTTGTTGAAATTCTCGTATTTTTTTGCACCGTAGTTTTGTGAGGAAAAAGTCATAGTTGTCTGTGAAATTGCGTTTGTACAGGTGTAAATCAACGAGTCAATATTTGAACTTGCCGCAATACCCGCCATAGCAACAGAACCGAATGAATTGACAGTTGTCTGAATTATAACATTTGAAACTGAAAAAAGAGAGTTCTGAATACCTGCAGGAATACCAACATAAAGAATTCTTTTAAGTTCTTCTTTATGAAAACGTAATTTTTTAATGTCTAATTTACAGGCATTTTTCATTTTAAAAAGAACAATAACAATAATAGTTGCAGAGATATATTGTGAAACTATTGTAGCAATAGCAACACCCGCAACGCTCATATTGAATTTGATGACGAGAATTAAATTAAGAACGATGTTTACAATACCTGAAAGCGAAAGAATCAAGAGAGGTTTTTTAGTGTCACCTGTTGCTCTAACAATACTTGCACCGAAGTTAAAGACCATACCCGCCGGGG
>JAFSBS010000095.1 GCA_017437165.1 Clostridia bacterium | reverse complement strand
TAACGATGATGATTACTCAATAGTTGATAATCCAAAAGGCGACTGGGGCTATATAAGACTTTACGATGAGGTTGTTACTAAGGGGGTTGAGATGTATGATAATAAACTCGTTTGATGATGACAGATGTAAGTCAATATCTGAAAATCTCAAACTCATACGCGAAAAAATTTCTGAATCTGCAGTTAAATCAGGTAGAAATTATGAAGATATAAAACTTATGGCAGTTACAAAAACTGTTCCTGTAGAATATATCAATTACTCTATTGATAATTGTGGAATTGATTTGATTGGTGAAAATAAAGTTCAGGAATTTCTTTCAAAAAAAGATGAACTTTATCTTAAAAATGTAGAAACACATTTAATCGGTCATCTGCAGACAAACAAGGTAAAAAAAATAGTACCTTTAGTAGATATGATTCAATCAGTTGACAGCGTTCGTTTAGCAGAGGAAATCTCGAAACAAGCGGGTAATAATTCAATTGTTTCTGATATTCTTCTTGAAGTGAATATAGGTAGTGAAGAAAGTAAAACGGGATTTGACAAAATAGCATTTCTCGAATCACTCAGCAGAATTTCAGAACTACCGAATCTTAATGTAAAAGGAATTATGACAATTCCGCCTATTTGCGACAATGAAAAAGAATTGAAAGATTACTTTACCACAATGTCGCAGTATTTTAACGATATTAAAGTAAAAAATTATAAAAACTTTAATATGGAAATACTTTCAATGGGAATGTCGGGTGACTATGAAACTGCCATTGAGTGTGGTGCAAATTTAGTAAGAATTGGCTCTTTAATTTACGGAGCAAGAATTTATAAATAACGGAGGAAAACAAAATGGATTTCAAAAACATTTTCAGTAGAATTATTGGTGATGGAGATTACGAGTTTGAGGATGAAGAAATGGTCGAAGAGGAAGTAGTTCCTACTTATCAGAGTCCGAGAAATGTTAACAGAGCAGAGGAGTCTTACCGTCAGGAAAGGGTAAGTGCAAGACAACAAAGACGCGCTCAACCTGTTGAGGCAGAAGACCCTTCAAAAATTGTAAATATTCATACAACTGCAAAGTTACAGGTTGTGTTGTCGAAACCTGAAAGATTTGATGATGCATCAGGTATTGCTGACAATCTTAACGATAAAAGAACAGTTGTATTAAATCTTGAAGGTACCAACCGTGATACTGCAAGAAGACTTATTGACTTCCTTTCAGGTGTTGCTTATGCCAATGGTGGTCAAATTAAAAAAGTTGCTAACAGTACATATATTATTACACCTTATAATGTGGATATTTCAGGTGATTTAATTGATGAACTTGAAAATACAGGGATGTATTTTGGCAACTGATAAATATGTGAATAGAAAATATGGAAGCAGGTAAATGAATTATGATGACACCATCACAATTAAAAGAATATGAATTTAAAACTGCAGGTC
The DNA here is from genome assembly GCA_017437165.1 of Clostridia bacterium. Taxonomy (GTDB): domain Bacteria; phylum Bacillota; class Clostridia; order Oscillospirales; family Acutalibacteraceae; genus DTU089. The sequence goes on along the minus strand of JAFSBS010000095.1, from coordinate 739 downwards.
GTAACGCTTATAAAGCAGATGATGTTGATGAGTTTTTTGCTGAAGTTGCGGCAAACTATACAAAGATGTTTCACGAAAATGGTGAACTCGTAAGACGTGTAGGACTTCTTGCAGACCGCCTTGAGAAATACAAGATGGAAGAAGACCAGATAAAAAGTGCGGTAGTGAGTGCGCAAAGAGCGGCAGATATTATTGTTCGTGATGCAAAAAATTCTGTTGCTGATGCAGAAAGTGAAGCGGAAGCAGTTTTAGCCGCTGCAAAGAGTGAAGCAGAACTTATTAAGAGCGATGCAGAAAAACAAGCGATTGCTGATTCTGAACTTCTTCTTTCTATGACAAGAGATAAAGCACAGGATATTATAAGAAAAGCAAAAGAAGAAGCACAAAGTATTTTGTTAGCGGCAAATGCGGATGCAAAAAGTGCTATGGGTGCCGCTAACAGAACAATGACAAGTGAATCACTTCATTACGATATGCTCAAAAAAGAAGTTGCACAGTTCAAATCAGATATTCTCAGTCAATATAAAGCGCATATTGAGTTGATTTCAAAACTTCCTGATTTAGCAGATGAAGAAGCACAGAAAATTGAAAGTGAAACAGAACAAGAAGTTGTTGAACCTATTTTAGTACCTGAAATTGAAGATGATACTAAAATTTTTACACAAGAAGATGTAAAAGATGAAGTATTGGAGTTACGTGCAGAAGTAAATGCAATTAAAGAAGAAGTAAAGGAAGAAAT
>JAFSBS010000094.1 GCA_017437165.1 Clostridia bacterium | reverse complement strand
GGTTGAAGTGTAGAATGTTACAAAATAACCACTGTCAGGGTTATCTTGTTCGTAAGCGGTGTAAGCATATCTTAAAAGTTTCTCTACATCCTTACCGCTGTTTGTAACGTAACCATCAAATATTTCGTCAATTGTTTCGTTATAATTACCATAATCATCTTCAACAGGGTTACCGTTTTCATCAACTCTTGTGTAACTGCTTGAAGTGTAAGTTGACATAAAATATCTTGTGCAATCTTCACTTAAGTCGCCATAAGGTGTTGAGAAAACCTCGTGGAAACAATCAGCTGAAGGAATTATTTTTGCAGAAACAAAATCAGGAGTTTTTGTAAGTACATCATAAAGTTTAAGTTCTTTAAGAAGTTTAATTGTTTCTGTCATATCCGGTGTTATTACAAAGAATGGGTGAGGCGTATAAAAGCAAGAATCATAAAAGGTGGCTTTATCTGAAGAAAAATCATTCATTGTAATTTTAGTCTTTTTAAGTTTTACCGGTTCTTTTTTATCATAATTTTCATCGGGAGTCCAGCCATTTGCATTGTCAATAATTTCCCAATAAACTTCGCTCCAGTTTCCCTCGAATCTCATAAAAGCAACAGGTGTAGAATCGGGGTAATATTTATCTGTAACTGAACGATTATACAAATCATTGTAAAGGGCTGTTAAAAGTTTTTCTCTGTCTTTGTCGGTTAATTCAACAAATGCATAAGAGTCAAGATATTTAGAGTAAATGTTTACTGTTGAAGAAGAGTCTCGCAAAGAAAATTGTGCTTCTGAAATAATCTGTTCTTCATTTGTTAACTCGAGAGTCGTTTTAGGGTCGGGCATTTTTATTGTGCCTTTGAACAAATTGTATAAGGCATCTTTGAAATACTGACCTTCTTCAAGATAAAGCAATGCTCTGTATGCTTCAGGAGTAGAAGTTTTAAAATTACGTTTGAAAGAAGAACCATCTTTTAATGTATAAGAAATCTGAACCGAACTGTTTAAAGTTCTGTCTTCATCTTCTGAAGTCGCAATTAACTCGTGCGCTTTAAGTACTGCTTTAATATCGCTTTCAGAAGTCATTTCTCCCGTAAGTACATACGGAGTGCTTAAGTAAAGTAAGTTGTGGTCTGTGAAAAAATAGGAATCCCGACCAAATAAACCATACTGTGAAGTGTCACCAACAATTGAAACGGAGACACTTTTTATTCTTTCAAATTCCGGCAATTTTTGAGAATAACCGAAAAGACCTGTATTCATAGAAACTGCAAAAAGACTTACCGCTACAAGACCAATAGGTAATTTATAAAGACCTCTTACAAATTTCTTTAAATCTCTTAAAACTGCAAGTTCAAGTCCTAAATGTATAATTGTAAAGCCAATTAAACCTATAACGAGACTTAAAACAAATGCTTCTACGAAAGAAACAGCAAGAGCAAATACAAAGAAGCCGGCGAGGAAAGAAACGAAAGTGTTTAAAACTCTGTTTGTGCCTATGAATCCTGCAATTTCTGCTTTGCGCCTGTTAAAAAGTTTAACACCTAAAAAAGCAACAATTGCAATTAAAATAACCCACAAAACAATGTTTGTAAAAGAGGGGCTTTCAATTACCTGTCGAACCGCAGGGTTAGTTTCTTTTTCTATTATTGCGAATTTTGCAAGTTCTGTCTTTGCAAAAAATACAGGACTTAAAAAGTCAAATTGTTCAGATAAAGTTGCAATATAAGAATTGTCCCATGTTTCGTTATTAGCGGGAGTGAAATTGTAACCGTAAGGATTGCCATAAAGGAATTTTGACATAATGGTCTGAATTCCGTAAAGGATTATATCCGGTAAAAAGAGAATTGTTGCAGAAAAAATACCTGCTTCAAAAATTGTACCAACGCAAGAAAAAACGGTTGCTGTAATTGTGAATGAAGAAAGTGATACAACAAGGAATGTTAAAAGATAGAGGGAAAATATTTTAAATACTTCAAAAGAAAAACCTAAAGTTGCAAGGTTAATTATGAGCATAATAAAAAGTGGTAAAAATATTGATGTGCTTAAAAGAAGTGAGCCTGAAATATATTTACCTAAAAAGAGTTTTGTACGGGTAATACCAAGACTGTAATAAACATTTACTTGTTTTTTTGATGTAATGAAATTGAATGTGCAAATTGCCATTGCAAGACCGCAAAGAGCAATTAAAACAAGACAAGGGAGAAGCATATATTCATCGCCGAAAAAAAGTGAAATATATTTTGTTGAGGGTGAAACATAACCGGAAACTTCTCCGTTATTATAAATTGGTTGTTTACTTAAAAGTTCAGTTGCCGAATAAAGAAGCATAAAAAAACCGAGAATACCAAGGTTTCCTAAAGCGGGTAAAATAGGTAAGCCTTTAAAACCTGATTTTAAAGTATATGTAAAAGGATTAGTTGAGTATTGATTTGTAGTCATAGTCTTCTCCTTTCATCTCCTGCATAAATATTTCTTCAAGAGAAAGGTTGATTTTTTCAGTAACATCAGGTTTTAATGCCTTAATCTGTTTTTCTACTTCTTCTGTGTTACCGTTAACAGTAAAGAGAGCAAGTTGCCCGTCTTTGATGAGGTTTTCACAAGGAATATCTTTGAATTCATCAAGAGTGAATTCTCTTGCGAAAGCAAGTCTGAATTTAGTTTTGCCGTAAGAAAGTTCACTTACAGCACCTGTAACAGAAATCTTTTTACCATTTATAATGCCTATATGGTCACAAAGGTTTTCAAGTTCCTGTAAGTTGTGTGAAGAAATAATAACGGACATATTATTTTCTTTAATTGCTTCTTTTAAAAGCCCTTTCATAAATATTCTTTTTTGAGGGTCAATTCCGTCGAAACTTTCATCAAGAAGCAAAAGTTTAGGGTGGGTAGAAAGTGCCAGAACCATTTCTGCCTGTCTTTGCATACCTTTTGAAAATCCGGTCATTCTTTTTGTAGGGTCTAACCCAAATGCTTCGGTTAATTTTTTAAAAGTGTCGTAATTGAATCTTTTATAATATCCGTTATAAAAGTCAGCCATTTTTTTCATAGTAGAATATGCACCGAAATAAAGGTCATCGGGCATAAAGAAAATTTCTTCTTTTTTTATTTCATTGTTAAAGATATTTTCACCGTCAAATAAAACTTCTCCATTTTCAGGTTTGTAAATACCCGCAATATTTTTTAAAAGTGTCGTTTTACCGGCACCGTTGTAGCCTACAAGACCATAAACACTACTATCTTCAACGGTAAGTGAAATATCCTGTAAAGCGGTAAATGTGCCGAATTTTTTAGTTAAAGACTTAACCTCTAACATTTTGTCACCTGACTTTCTTTTTTATAGTTAGATAATAAACTTTGTTTAATAATTTTTCAATATACTAATAAGAGTTTTATTTGCTACATTTTGTTGCATATTGTCTTATATTTTTATTTTACAATTATTTATACCGTTTTTCAATACGGTTTACTGTTTCTTAACTTATCTTAATAATTTCTTAATAAAACGAGAAAAAATCGAGAATTGATTGACAATAAATAACAATTTTGATATATTTTAACTATGTATAAAATTATTCTGTATAGGGTGGTCTGAATGAAGAAAATAATTGCTTTGCTTCTTATATTGTCGCTTGTGTATACATTTTTTATTGTACCAACAAGTGCAGCGTGGTGTATTGTAGATACAACTTTTGCAGTAGCATCTGATTTACATTATGAATTGCAGGAAGATTTAGAGTGGTTTTCAGAGGATCCGATTTTCGGTTACGCAAACCGCAGAGCCGCTATGGAAAATGAAAGCAGATATATTATTGCTGAATTTTTAAATCAATGTGCTGATAATGATAAAATAGAATTTGTTTTAATTCCCGGTGACATTTCTAATGAAGGCAGAGCAATTAAACAACAACATCTTGAAATAGTAGAAATGTTCAGAAAATTTGAACAGGAAACAGGAAAACAGATTTATGTTATAAACGGTAACCACGATGCCGGTAAGGGTGAAAAAGAGGGTGAAACAAGCCTCGAAGATTTCAGAGAAATTTATTATGAATTTGGTTTTAATGAAGCACTCAGTACAATGGAAGGTAATCTTTCATATACTGCAGATTTAAACGAAAAATACCGCCTTATCGCATCAGATAGTTGTGATATTAACCGTTCTACCGGTGATGGTATGACAGAAGACAGAGTGGAATGGGTTATAAATGAAGCGAAAAAAACAATAGAGGAAGGTAAAAACCCGATTCTCATGATGCACCACAATCTTTTAGACCATATGCCGGTGCAAAGTGTTTTAAGCAAAGATTTTATTATAAGAAACCACATTTCTGTTGCAGAGAAATTTGCAAATGCAGGTATTAAGTTAGTGTTTACAGGTCATGAGCATTGTAGTGACGCTAATACATTTACAAGTACAAAAGGTAAGCAGATTACAGACTTTGCTACAACTGCTCTTACTATGTATCCGTTACAATACAGAATAATGGAATTATCAGATGAGTCAATTTATTATGATGTAGCAACAATTGAAAAAATTGATACTGAAAATTTGAAAGATGATGTTGTAGGTTACACAGATGCTCATATTGAAGAAATGAATAAGGGAATGAATGCGTACGCAAAACAATTCCTTAAAAATGGTGTTGAATGGCGTCTTGAAAGAGGTTTTCAGGATGAGCAATTAGGCATTGATAAAGGTGCATTTTATTATGACCTTGTAAGAAAAGCAGTAGATGCTTTAAACGATATTCTCAATACACCACTTTATGGTGATGGCGGTGTTCAGGAAATGGCACTTGAGAAGGGTATAATTATTCCTGACAGCGATTATATTGACGGATGGGATGTTGCAACAGAACTTGTTGCTGCCCACTATGCGGGTGAAGAGAATTATCCGTTAATGGAAAAAGATGTTACAATTCTTTTAAGAACTATGTGTCTTATTTTAGACACAGAACTCGCTATGATTACTGAAGAAGAACTTATGAGTGCAGCAACTGCTCTTACCGCTCTTTATGGCGCTACACCACCTGACGATTTAGCAGAGAAATTAAAACTTGATTTGGGTATTTCTCACGGCGCACAGAGTTTCTTGTTAGCACTTGTTTCACCACTTCTTGACAGTTTTGCAAATGATGACGATGTACCGGACAATAAAGGTGTTATAAAAGGTTACGCAAGAACCAGTTCTGCAGATAGTTTCATAAATATAGCAGGTGAACTTGATTTTTCATTTACAAAGTTAATAGAAACACTTAAAACAATTCTTACTTACGTGTTTAAAGGACTTGAGTATATAAAATCGTAGGAAATTCCCTTGAAGTATTTAATTACTTCAAGGGTTTTTCTATGGATTATTGCATTTTATAAATGTAATTTAGGAGATTACCATCTTTTGATACAGGAACAAATTCTTGTTTTTTAAATAATTTAAGAGAAGGAATATTTCCCTTATCAATGGCCACTTCAATTTTGTTGTACTCTAATCTAAAAATATTATTTTGAACATCTTTGATAATTTTTGAACCGTTTCCTTTGTTTTGGAATTTAGGAAAAACAACAATACTCAAAAATAATGTTTCTCCATCTATTTCAAGGTGTAATGCACCTATCATTTCGTTATTGTTATATACTTTGTAAAAAAATACATTTGTATTACTGGTGACATAAGAAAAATAGTTTTCTAAATCAATGCTATAATAACAAGAAACATCAGGTAGTTTGAAAATTGAAATAAGTTTAGAAATATCTTCATCGGTTGCGGAAATCATTCTTTTATAAGTTATTGGCATATCAGACTCCATTTTATAATTTTTATATTTCATCGAGTGGTTTTATTGAGGAACTTACTTGTTTTTGAATTAAAACAAGAATTGTGCCTCTCAAATCTTTCGACATATCAAAAGACATACTTACAACTTCCCAACCTTCATTTGATTTTTCTGCAAGTACATTCTCTATGTCTTCAAAGTTTGCTTTGCTGTTTTTGAATTCTAAAATTTTAAACTCTTTCATATTATACCTCGATAAATTTAACTTGTATTACAATTTGCTGGATTGAAAGGATTTATTTAAATCTGTCTGGAAGATAGATTTTTAAATTTCTGGATATTTATCAATTATTGACACCAGAAAAAATCTATTAAAAACAGATTCATATAATTCCTTTCTCACCAGCGTATTATGTAAGAACTCCCC
>JAFSBS010000093.1 GCA_017437165.1 Clostridia bacterium | reverse complement strand
GTGAATGCAACCAATTCAAAACCGTTTTTTATGTAGTCAACACCATCAATACTATATCTTTTCAAAAGACCTGTTTCGCTATCAATTTCAACATATTTTCTGTCGTTCTTAAATACAAGACTTTGTTTGGTTTCTCTCTCTTTGATTTTCTCGAATTCGACAAAAACAGAAAATCTGTTGAGTTCAAGTGCTTTGAGTTCGGCTTTAAAAGCGATTCTTTTACGCCAATCAAGATTTAAGTTGCTTTCTTCTTTAATTACCTGATATTTAACTTCGTTTCCGTTTTCGTCAAATACGGTAAGTTTTGAGTAAAGCTCATCAGACCAGTTCTGGTCCTGGAGCATGAATTCACACTCGACTGTATCTTCTAATTCATAAGGGTGTGGGTTGAACACAAAAATAGGGTATTCGCCCGGACGTGATACATCTTTTACTGATGAAAGCGCAAAAAGAGCTCTGGTTTTGAGCCTTTCTGCTTCTAAAAGACCGTGGTCTAAAAGCTTTAAGCCATTATCCTCACCACATTGAATTGATGAACCCGGGAGAACATCGTGAAACTCTGTATTGAGTAAATCTTCTGTGATTTCGTGGATTTTTTCTTCGGGATATGCCCTTAATAAACCTTTGTTATATGCTGTAGTGAGGATTTTTTCAGTAAAGAAAAGTTCATTTTCAAGTAAAGCGTGTTTTTTCTTTACTCTGTACATAGAAGTGTAACAACCGGGCATTGAAATCCTTAAAGATTTATCAAAAGAAAATGCTGGTTCAACTTCCTTAAAATATTTTTCAGGGGTTGAGTGTAAGTATTCATTTTCTGAAGTGTTTATTAAATCAGTAATGTCAGTTAAGTCTTTATCTGATGGTCCGCCACCGTGATTGCCGACACCCCATAAAACAAGACAAGTCTCGTGTTTGTTATCATTAGCACGTCTTTCAATAACTTCTCTTGAATTACCAAGAGGTGAATTATATCCGTGTGCGCGTAATGCTTTTATTTTGCTTCCGTCAAGACCAACCCAATAAAATAAATCATCTTCTAAATCTAACTGACTGTCATAAGGACGAGTGAAAATATAACTGTCCTGACCGCACTTTTTCATAATCTGTACAAGACCTACGGTGTGACCGAATGGGTCAAAGTTAATTGCAGTAGTAGGGTGAACCTGGAATTTTTCTGAAAAATATCTTTTTGCTTCACCTATTTGTCTTACAAAACTTTCACCCGAAGGCATATTACAGTCAGGTTGTAAATACCAGCCACCCATAATGTGCCATTTGCCCATGTTTACTAATTCCTGAATTTTCTTGAATAACTCAGGTGCATATTCTTCAACATATTTATAAACAGTCACTTCGTTATGACAAAATATGTAGTTGTGCTTTTCTGCTAAATTTACTGCGGATTGAAAAGTTGAAAGCACTGCACTCGCACCTTCTTGCCAATCCCATTGCCAGATTGGGTCAATATGAGCGTTACATATCAAGTGTATTTTTTTCATTTTATGTCCTCGCATTATTAAAGAATCGAATTAAATATATCACTTTGTTAAGTGGTTAGCAAGGTTAATCTTTAAGATTAACAAATTTTTTCTGAAAAACTACAGAATATTCAAAGAAATAACTATAATTCTTTAAAATGATTGCTTTTTCTTGTAGTTTCGTGTATAATGAACAGGTATATGTTATGCTAATCTGGATAACTATGTACACATAACAAAACATATTTTATTGTAGTAAGGAGATATGAGTTTGGATAAGTTTATTTTAGAGGATGAGTTATCTTCAATAACAGGTTCGTATGTGAATTTTTCAAAAAGATATATGAACCCACCTAAAATCAACAAAGTAAAAAAAGGTGAACGCTTTTTATTTGACAATTTCTATGTTATAAGCGATAACAATCCACTTGGTAAGTTTATGCTTCCTGCATTTGACTCTATTAAGCAAAAAGAGGGCATTAAAACAGTAGAATGCTTTTCAGTATATAACAAGATTGATGAGTATGAGCATTACAATTATGAAAATTGCACTGTTAAGAATATTGACAATTTAGATATAAACGCACCTGTGAATAAAACTGCGTTTATGATTGTTGTTGATTGTGAAAATACAGAGGCAAGAGAAAAATGGCTTGAAACAATACAGAAAGTGGCAGATTACGCTGCAAAAGGTACAGACAATATGTGCGTTGTGTCACTTCTTTTGCCGGAATTCCCTGCAATTCCTAATAAAGATATTACAAGTCTTTCTGAACGTGAATTCGGGTTCTTTATGGAAAGAAAACTTGAGAAACCTACACTCGCTCAGACTTTCTTTGTAGAAATTGAAGCACTTTGCAGAAAAATTGTTAATAACGGTTTTGAAAATATCAATATTTCAAGAATCGCTAACCTTTTTGGTCCTGATTCTTCTATGATGAGAAACTTCGATTTGGAAAAATTTATAAAAGAAAGTTTTTCATCAGGCGTTGTTAATATCACAACCGAAGATTATGTAGATGTATTTTCAGTTTCTTATTTAAGAGATGCTTTCAGTTTTGCTATTCAGATTTTGTATTGTGGTAGAAAAGGTCATATTTACAACTTTGCTTCACATACAACTACCGTTGCGGCAATCAAGAGTTCTGTTCACGAAAGTTTTAAAGAAAAATTAGGGCTTAAAGTAGAAACAACAAGCGTTGCTGAAAACAATTATTACAGTCTTAATACATTGAAATTCTTCCAGAGTGGTTGGAGTGTAAAAAAACACCTTCCATTAGCAACTGCTTTATATAAAACTGTTTGCGATTTAACAGGCGAAGATCACAATAACGAAAAGAACGTTGCAATTTACGCAGGTAAACTTGGTCGTATAAAAGACCTTGAACTTATGATGCTTAAAGATATTGATGCTTTGTGCGAAAAGCACGGAATCAAGTACTTCCTTTGTGGTGGTACAATGCTCGGTGCAGTTCGTTACGGTCACAGTATTCCTTGGGATGATGATCTTGATATAGGTATGCTCCGTAAAGATTTTGATAAGTTCAGAAAAGTTTGTCTTGAAGAACAAAACAAAGATTTATATAATTATGCAAGTTTCTGGTCAAGAAGCGGTAGCCATTATATAGTAGATAAAGTTCGTCTTAATAACACATACTTCTCTACAAGGTATTCTTCAATCCACGAAAATCAGGATGGTGTATTTATTGACGTTCTCGTTTATGACCAGACAAGTAATAACAAGGTTATCGGTATGATTCACAGCCGTATTGTTC
>JAFSBS010000092.1 GCA_017437165.1 Clostridia bacterium | reverse complement strand
TTTTAATAGAGTCACCCGTTGAGTGTATAGAGTATGTAGTTGCTCACGAATTCACTCATTTTTTAGAAGCCAATCATAGTAAGAATTTTTATAATAAGTTAGAAAAAATAATGCCTGATTGGAAAGAGCGAAAAAAGCGATTAAATAACAAATAAAAGAACACCCATCATTCGTGATGGCTGTTCTTTTTTAAATATTGATTCAATACAGTAAATTCTCTTAAATAAAGACTTTTCCAATCCTCGCGCATTTCTTCATATTTACCGAATATTTCCAACGCTTTTTCCAATTCGACCCACTCGGCAGTAATTCCGTGGTCAATTTCAGTTGGAGTTAAAGAACTTCTACCCGTGCCAACTATTTCACAAGGGAAGTAGTGACTTATGTAAAGTGTTTCAAAACAATACTCATTAACTGTTATGAATTCATCACCTGCATTTACTAAATATGCAGTTTCCTCTTCAACTTCTCTTTCGCAACATTTGTTTAATGTTTCATTTTCTTCAAGTCCACCACCGGGACTCATATATATATTAGTATTGAGTTCGTGGGAAAGCAATATTTTATTATCTTTAATAATAATTGCTCTGCCGGAATGTCTGATTCTTTCAGGTGGGTCAGAGTGATGCTCGCTTCTTAATTCAACAACTTCATTTTTCATAATTATCACCATAAGTATTTTATCAATAGTATAAAGAATTGTCAATTGATTATTTCTCAGATGTATGGTAAAATGGGGTAAATTGATTGTGAGGATTTGCTATGCCGTATTTATTTGTACACTTCAAAGAAAAGTTTACACCAGATGGTGAACAGGTCTATTTTGCGAAAAGTAAAGACGGATATAATTGGGAACAAGTTAATGATGGGAACCCTGTATTATCAGCAGATTTGGGTGAGTGTGGTTGCCGTGATGTCGAGATTATCCGACTAAAAAACAATAGCTTTGTTATACTTACAACAGATCTTTGTATAGCAAACAGGTACGATGAAAACTACAATATCGACTGGAAAAATGTCAACAGTTCAGGCAGCAAAAATTTAAGAATGTGGAAAACTGACGATTTAATAAATTTTTCAGATGAAAAACTTATTTATTTTGGTCGTGATGATTTTGGTTGCCTTTGGGCGCCTGAAATTTTTTATGATGAGTTAAATGACGAATATTTAATTCACTGGGGTTCAACTGTAAAAGCAGATAATTTTTCACATATGTCTATTTATTGTACAACAACAAAAGATTTTGAAACTTTCACAGAACCTAAACTGTTTTTTACTAAAAACAACGAGATTTTAGATAGTCATATAACAAAAACACGAGGTTTATATCACTTATTCTACAAAAACGCACATAATCCTGGTGTGAATATGCACAGCATTTCAAACAATCTTTATGGTCCATATACCCACGACGAAGCGTTTCTTCAGTATATGTTAAGTGAAGAAGCGACATTCGGAAAGCCGGGCTCTTACGAAGGTCCGACAACCTTTGTTTTACCTGATGGTAAGTGGTGCCTGATGCTTGATTTCTTTGGTTGTGAAAAAGAAAAAATGGGCTATGTACCATTCATTTCAGATGAAGTAGGTAATTGCAATTTTAAAAGAGCAGACGATTTATTCACTTTCCCTTATGGCTTTAAGCATGGTAAGGTTATTGAGATAACTGATGAGGAGTATGAGAGGTTAAGTATTAGATATTAGATAAAGAATTTTTGGGGGTGCTCAAGTGTCAAAGTTTGTGCCTAATGGTTATTTAATACAAGATTTAAATAAACCAACTACTTATGTAAAAACATTTCAGTATTTCGGAATTAATTCTTATATAAATTTTCCGTTATCATCAATCAATAATATAATTTGTAAAAAGCTTACAGATTTACAATCCACAAAAATAGATGTTGATGGTTATCATCAATTTTTAGAGTTTATATCAAATAAAAATCTTTATGAAGATTATATAAATGGTTGTTTTGAAAATAAAATTAATATTCGGATTTTTTTTTGTGAAAGTACGTACAAGAAAGAAGTTTTTTCAGATAGTCTTCCGGAAATGAAATTTTTAGGGTATGAATATTGCCCAATACCTTTAGATGAACAAATAATTACCGATTTAGATTGTTTCGAACTTTTTAAAATGCATAAAAGCAAATTAAATAAATTTGGTTTGTTTAATACATTTGATGATGTTCTTTTATTTAAAAAGGCATACGATGAATTTGTTGTTAATGAGATTATTGGTGATGGACTTGAATGTTCATACATATTTAAAGTTTATGAAGTTAATGTAAAAAGCAAGAAATTGTAATTATCAGGTGTGGTTATCGGGTAGAGGTAATAATTATGGCGATTTGGCAAGTAAACTTGAATTTTAAGATTCAAAAAGAATTGAATTTTTTTGACACTGATTTTAATAATAGCCTACATGCACTATCTAATGTATTACCGGAAACTACAAGCTGGTCTGATTCTATAAAACAGTATGGTTTGCTTGATTCAACTTGTATAGAAATTTTATTAGATGAAAGTAATCATGTTGAAGAAATAACATTACGATTAGATTTAATTAATTTTTCTTTACATCAATTAGAATGTATATGTGAATTTGCTATTTGTAATAATTTTCTTATGGAATATGAAAATGAATTACACATTGTCAATAAAAATAATTTTATTAAAATAATTCAAAAATCTGATGCTTTAAAATTTTTAGAAAATCCCCAAGAGTTTTTGAATGACTTAAGGATAGGTAATATTTAGTTTGATGCTTCTACACTGATATTTTTAGAATAATAAGGAGTAATTTTTAAACAGGAAATGGTGCCATATGCTACTGTTTCCTGTTTCCTATTTCCTATTTCCTAATTCCTAATCCCTGGTTCCTATTGACTTATAGCTAACATTTTTGATATATTAAATGCAATAAATAATTAAAACGACAGGAATAATAACTATGAACTTTGAAGTAACAAAAAAAGAATTTTTAAAAGATGGTAAACCCATTAAAATAATTTCGGGCGCGGTTCATTATTTCAGAAATATGCCCGACACATGGGAAGATATTTTGTTAAAATTAAAAGCACTGGGTTGTAACTGCGTTGAAACATATTGTGCGTGGAATATGCACGAAAAAGTGCAGGGTGAGTACGATTTTACCGGGATTTTAGATATTGCAAAATTTATTGAAATAGCAGATAAACTTGATTTAATGGTCATTGTAAGACCAGGTCCATACATCTGTTCAGAATGGGAATTCGGTGGATTGCCTTGGTGGATTCAGACTGACGAAAATATTGAAATTCGTTGTATGAATAAAGAATATATAACTCATTTCGATAATTATTTAGACAGACTTTGTGCAGAAATTAAACCATACCTTTTCACAAATGGTGGCCCAGTTATTATGGTGCAATGTGAAAATGAATATGGTTATTATGGTGACGATAAAGAATACCTTACATATTTAAAAAATGGTTTTATAAATCGTGGAATTGATGTGCCACTCTTTACATCTGACGGTACTTCTAAAGAAGATTTACTCGATGGCACAATTGAGGGTTGTCTTTCAACTGTCAATTTCGGTAGCAGGGTAGAGGAAAACTTTAAGGCACACGATGAGCTTTATCCCGATTCAATAAAAATGTGTATGGAAATGTGGAATGGTTGGTTTGATGCATGGGGTGACGAAAAGCATCACACAACTTCTGCAGAAGATTATGCAAAAGTCGTTGACGATATGCTATCTCGTGGT
>JAFSBS010000091.1 GCA_017437165.1 Clostridia bacterium | reverse complement strand
CTATGATTATGAGTACTCAGGTTGCCGAAGGTGGCTGGGCAGAGTTTTTGTGGGCATTAAGCAAGTTGCAGGATTTTATACAATCACTTGAAAATAACTGGCTTATTGGTCTTGCAATATTGGCTGTTTATGCACTTAAATCCGTTGCACCGATACCATTCCCTTTTATTATGATTATGACAGGTGTTATGTTTGAGCCTGCAACTGCATTGCTTTTGAATATTGCGGGATTTTCAATAACCCTTTCAATAGTATATTGGTATGGCAGACGACTTGACGAGGGCGTTGCATTACGCAAACTTAAAAAATATGAAAATGTCAGCGAAATGTAGAAACACGCAGGTAAAACAAAATTAGGTGTTCTATTCCTTATTAGACTTATACCGTCAGTTCCCATAAATATGGCAAGTCAGTTTTATGGCGGAATTAAATTCCCTTATGGTAAATTTATGGCAGCATCAATTGCGGGGTATTTTATTAAACTCTGGACATATTCCGTAATCGGTGGCAATATTGCACAACCTTTTACTTGGCACTTTATGGCACCCGTAATAATTCTTTTAATTGTTTCGGGAGTTGCAGTTTTAATAACAAATATAGCATTGGAAAAACGAAAAGGAGAAAATAAAAATGGCACAACTGAATGTATTGAAGAATGAAATCTTAAATGGTGCATATGATGAAAGATTTAAGAGAGTATATGTAACAGACGAGGCTGTAAAAGAACAGCACGAAAGATATGTAAGTCTTGCAAATGATTTTGCAGAGATTTTTAGTGAGGACCGTGATGTTCGTCTTTTCTCTGCACCCGGCAGAACTGAAGTTGGTGGTAACCACACAGACCACAATCACGGTAGAGTTCTTGCTGCAAGTATTAACCTTGATGCTATTGCAGTTGCATCAAAAAATGACGAAAATATTGTACGCGTAAAATCACGCGGTTATAATATGGATGTTTGTGATATTACAGACCTTGAAATCAAGGAAGATGAAAAAGGTCACTCGCCGGCACTTGTTCGCGGTATGTGTGCAGGCTTCCTTAAATATGGTTATAAAATCGGTGGTTTTGATGCAGTAACAATGTCAAGTGTTCTTTCAGGCTCAGGTCTTTCCAGTTCAGCGGCTTATGAAGTTCTTGTTGGCACAATGCTCAACTACCTTTATAATGACGGTAAAGTTGATGCAATCACAATTGCAAAAATTGCACAGTATGCTGAAAATGTTTACTTTGACAAACCTTGCGGACTTATGGACCAGATGGCTTGTTCAGTTGGTAGTTTTGTAACAATTGATTTCAATAATCCATCAGAACCTATCGTTAATGAAGTTAAATATGATTTTGCATCTTCAGGCCATTCACTTTGCATTGTTGATACAAAGGGTAGCCACTCAGATTTAACTGACGATTACGCTGCAATCCGTAGCGAAATGGAAGGCGTTGCAGGTTGCTTTGGTAAAAAAGTTCTTCGTGAAGTTTCAGAAGATGAATTTAAGAAGAATATTCCTATGATTCGCGAAAAGGTTGGCGACAGAGCGGTTATCCGTGCTATGCACTTCTTTGCAGATAACGACAGAGTGTTAAAAGAAGTTGATGCACTTAAAAATGGCGATTTTGAAACATTTAAGTCTTACATACTTGAAAGTGGTGACTCATCATACAAGTATAATCAGAATGTATTTT
>JAFSBS010000090.1 GCA_017437165.1 Clostridia bacterium | reverse complement strand
TGCGTTCCACCTTTGAAGCACGTGGATATACGGCTTGGGATCCAACTTCATATGCATTTATTAAAGAACATACTTTATGTATTCCTACTGCTTTCTGCTCTTATGGTGGTGAATCTCTCGACAAGAAAACACCTCTTCTTCGTTCAATGGAAGCAGTTGACAAGCAGGCATTACGTGTTTTAAGACTCTTTGGTGAAAAGAATGTTACAAGAGTTACAACAACTGTTGGTGCTGAGCAGGAATATTTCCTCATTGACAAAGAAGTTTATAACAAACGCCCTGACTTAAAACTCTGCAACCGCACACTTTTTGGTTGTCGTGCCGCTAAAGGTCAGGAGCTTGATGACCACTATTTCGGAAAAATCAAGCCACGCGTTTCTGCATATATGAAAGAACTTGACGAAGAACTCTGGAAGTTGGGTATTCTTTCAAAAACGAAACATAATGAAACCGCTCCTGCTCAACACGAGTTAGCACCAATTTTTACATCTGCTAACGTTGCAACAGACCACAACCAGCTTATTATGGAAATGATGAAAACTGTTGCCGACAAACACGATATGGTTTGTATCCTTCACGAAAAACCATTTGAAGGAATTAACGGTAGCGGTAAGCATAATAACTGGGCTATTTGTGAGGATAACAAAATAAACCTTTTAAACCCCGGTGATTCACCATCACAGAACACAAGATTTTTACTTTTCATTACCGCAGTTATTAAAGCAGTTGATGATTACCAAGAATTATTACGTGCATCTGTTGCTACTGCAGGTAACGACAGACGACTTGGCGCAGGCGAAGCACCACCGGCAGTTATTTCTATCTTTTTGGGCGACGAATTAACTGCTATTTTCGAAGCTCTTGAAAAAGGTGAACTTTATAAAGAAAGAAAACCATCTGACCTTGAAATAGGTGCAAGAGTTTTACCAAAATTACCACAGGATACAACAGACAGAAACCGTACTTCTCCTTTTGCATTCACAGGTAACAAGTTCGAATTCCGTATGCTTGGTTCTTCAGCATCTATTGCAGATACTAACACAATTCTTAATACTGCTATTGCAGAATCATTAAGAGTGTTTGCAGATGAACTTGAAAATTCAGAAGACTTTGACACAGATGTTCTTGAACTCATCAAGAGAACTATTAAAAAGCACGAAAGAATCATCTTTAATGGTAACAACTATGCAGCAGAATGGCACAAAGAAGCCAAAAAACGCGGTTTACCTGCTCTTAATACAACTGCTGACGCACTTTCTTATGTTGCCGATGAAAAAACAGTTAAGCTTTTCACTCAGCATAAAGTGTTCACCGAAAGTGAGCTTATTTCAAGACGAGATGTTAAACTCAATACATACTCAAAAACACTTAAAATTGAAGCACTCACAATGCTTGAAATGACAAAGCGCGACATTCTCCCTGCTGTTATAAAATTCAAGGGCAAAGTAGCAAACGAAATAAATGCACTTACTGCTATAGGTTCAGAAATGGATTGTTCAGTTGAAAAATCACTTTTACTCAGAATTTCTAAATTATCTATGAAATTAGGCAGAGCGCTAAAAACTCTCGAACAGTTAACAGAAAAGAGTGACGATTTCTCAACAAGTCAGTCAGAAGCAGATTATTACAGAGACAAAATGATTCCCGCTATGGATACATTAAGAAGCATCGTTGACGAGTTAGAAACAATAGTTGCCCGTGAAGACTGGCCTTACCCAAGCTACACCGAAATGCTTTATAGTGTAAGATAATAAAAGAAATGATTGAAAACAGAAATTCAAAAACTTCTGTTTTCAATCAAACTAACCATTTCTTCACTATTCACTCTTACTTAATAATACGCACCTGTGGTGGAATTGGCAGACACGCAAGATTTCGCTCTCACCACCTCGGTGAACCCCTTCTTTTCATAGTAAATTCCAATCAAAAATCTCGGTCAAAGCGAAGCTAATATAATCAAGGCGTAGCCTTCCGAAATTCTTAATTCTAAATTCTTCATTCTTAATTCACATACACGCGGGTGTGGTGGAACTGGCAAACACGATGGGTTTAGGTCCCATTGGAGCGATCCTTGCAGGTTCGAGTCCTGTCACCCGTACCCAAAAAATCTCAAGTCACAAGACTTGAGATTTTTGTTTTTTGCATTAAAAGCATTTTAAATTTACAACTTTATTTTCCATCGTTTTGTTTTTGTAATTCGTTCAATTTTGCTCGTTTTTTCTGTATTTCACCATCAATTTTTTTGTTATGCTCCTTTGCATCACCAATTGAAGAAGATGTACCTATCAACATTAAAATACTTACAATTATTTCAAAGATACCAAAAAACGCCTCACCCAATAAAGCGAATACGACACCTAAAATTATAAATATAATAGCAAGTACCCTGCCAAATTTTGCTCCGGTTGCTTTCTTTTTGCTACCTTCAAGCGATGCTATTTCTTTTCCAAGGTTATCAATTTCTGACTGGAGCTGCTCTGGTGATGCAGAACCATTAACCGTACTAATCGGAGATTTTTGTGTAGATTTAACAGTTGAATTACTTGAGGCAGCACTCGTTGTCATAACGGCTATGCCCGCTTTTTCTGCCAATTTTCGAACACTCTCAATTGCCGGTGAATCTTCAGGTATGTATATTGTCTTAAGTGCCTTACTGCTCTGGAAAGCATTTGCACGAATTTTTTCTAATGATTTCGG
>JAFSBS010000089.1 GCA_017437165.1 Clostridia bacterium | reverse complement strand
ATATGAATACCGAATTTAAGACCGAGTGAATGAATATAATCGGCAATAGGTTTAAATCCCTTTCCACCTGCTGAAGACGGAAATCTTTCAACAGATGGAATAAGACGAGAGTATTCATCCATACAAAGTGGTGCGAAGTAGTGGTAATAAAAGCTATTTGCAGTAGGCTCCGACCATTGAATATCACAAACAATATATTCCCAACCGTAATCTTTGAGATGTTCCGCCATATAATCAGCGTTAGCGAGAAGTTGTTCTTCGTTGACTGCCGCACCATAGCAATCCCAACTATTCCACCCCATTGGCGGTGTGAGTGCGAGTTTTTTATGCATAATTTATCATTCCTTTTTCAAGAAAAAGTTTGTAAAAACAAATATATATTCATTATACAATGATACGCAGTTTTTTTCAATAAGAAAATAAATTTGATTTGCAACACAAAATTTAAAAAATATATAATTTAATATCAAAAAACACTTGACAAATAGCACTAATTCAAATATAATGTTAGTCGTTCCTGCTGGGATATGGACCATTAGCTCAGTTGGTTAGAGCAACCGGCTCATAACCGGTTGGTCCGGGGTTCGAGTCCCTGATGGTCCACCAATTAAATATAGGGGCATAATGTAATGGTAACATTCCGGTCTCCAAAACCGTCCTTGAGGGTTCGAGTCCTTCTGCCCCTGCCAAAACGAAAATCCGCTCTCGTAAGAGGGTGGATTTTCGTTTTGTATTATTCATTTTTCATTATTCATCATTCTCTATTCATTTAAAAAAGGATTTTCAATGAATAATGAATGATGAAGTCGCTCGTAAACTCGCTGATGAATAATGAATAATTGATTTTATTTGAAAAACTGCTATAATACATTATATAATTAACTCAGGAGGCTAAATTTATGGCGTGGTATGACGAAGCCATTTTTTATCATATATATCCGTTAGGTATGACAGATGCACCAAAAGAAAATAATTACGGTGAGCCGGTTCACAGACTTAACACACTATTACCCTGGATTTCTCACATTAAAGAAATTGGTATTAATGCAATTTATATAGGGCCACTCTTCGTGTCAGTTGGTCACGGTTACGAAACAACCGATTACAAAAAATTAGATTCACGACTTGGTACAAATGAAGATTTAACTAATTTTGTGGCAGAATGTCATAAAGCAGGAATAAGAGTTATTTTAGATGGTGTATTTAACCACACAGGCCGTGATTTTTTTGCTTTTAAATATATAATAGAAAACAGAGAAAATTCACAATATAAAGACTGGTACTGCAATTTAAATTTCTGGGGAAACAACTCATTTAATGACGGCTTTTCGTATGAAAATTGGGGTGGATATGATTTACTTGCAAAATTAAATCAGAAAAACCCTGCGGTAAGAGATTACATTTGTGATATTATTCGTTTCTGGGTAAAAGAATTCGACATTGATGGTCTTCGACTTGATGCAGCAGATGTTATGGACTTTGATTATATGAAAGCACTCCGCAATGTAGCAAACGAAGTAAAACCTGATTTCTGGCTTATGGGTGAAGTTATACACGGCAATTACTCCCGCTGGGCAAATGACGGAACGCTCCATTCGGTAACAAACTATATGCTTCACAAAGCTTTGTATTCCGCACACAACGACCACAACTATTTTGAAATTGCGCACACAATTAAATATGTTAGTGATATGGTTGGCAACAACTTAAGTCTCTACACTTTTGTTGACAACCACGATGTTGAACGAATTTACACAAAACTCAATAACAAAGCTCACTTTGTACCTGTTCACATAATGCTTTACACTTTACCTGGTATTCCGTCAATTTATTACGGTTCAGAATTTGGTATAGAAGGCAAAAAAGAACGTGGTTCAGATGACTCATTAAGACCTGCGCTTAAATTTGATGATTTTAAAGGCGCAATTAACACAAACCCTTGTACAAAGTTAATTTCTACTTTAGGCAAAATCCGTCAGAACACCCCTGCCCTTATATATGGTAATTATAAAGAATTAGATTTACAGACAACTCACTTTGCTTATGAAAGAACTTTAAACGAAAACTCTGTAATTATTACAGTTAATAACAGCGACAACGAAGTTAACTTTAACCTTACCTGTGGCAACACAGGTGAATACACCGGGGT
>JAFSBS010000088.1 GCA_017437165.1 Clostridia bacterium | reverse complement strand
TGCTTCATCAAATGAAAAATTAAATTTTGAAGAATAACTTTTTTCTAAATTTATAAATACCGTTTCAAACGCTTCCTGTACTTTTACGGGATCTAAATTTTCAAATCCTACTGTTGTGTTTTCATGAAGTTGTGTACTTATATTAGAAATAGTACCTTTTTCAAAAAACTCACCAAATAAACTCCAATTTACAGGATAATGTTGTGAAAATGCAATGGCATTTGTTTCTACAACATTATAATTATCATTATATAAAAGTACGCCGACAATCGAACCTGTTGGTAATACATTTAAAAGTTTTTCTGAAACTCTTTTATATTCTGCACTCTGAAACTGCTCTTTTCTTAAACCGGGTCCATCAAAATTGTATATTTTTTTTATTTTCTTAAAAATATTTTGTGGTGCTTCCATAGCACTGACTAATGCTAAATTTCCACCTTTAGAATGCCCGACAACATAAATTTCTGTATCACTTAATTTATGAGTATTTGTTTTTAAATATTCTATTGCCAAATTGTGTGTAAAAGTCGGGTAAGAGTATGTAACTCTGAAATTTTCAATCCAACCTATAATTGAAGAATCTGTACCTTTGAAACTTACTATTGTTTTTTTGCTTATTCTGAAAGTACACGCACCAAATTGTGTGTTATCTGTAGTAAGATTTATAAAATTACTTACTTTTAAATTTTTATATCTTTCACTGTTTCTTATAATTTCTAATGCAGAATAGGCAGTTTTCACCATTTCTCCCATTTCTGTTTCCAATGGTTTTACTTCCTGCGAAGAAATGTAAAATTCTTCAAGCGATTGAGAAGTGCTGAATGTTTTCAAAGGAATATAAACTAAAATTGCACAAAGTAAATTATCAATATTATTCCAATGAACATCTTTTACCATAATGTTTTTGTAATTTTCGAGATAATCTAAAATCGTAAACAAAATAAATCACCCTTTAAAAACAAAATAGTTCCCACTAAATATATTCAATTTTAGTGAGAACTATTATTTTTTATTTAAAATCCAATTGGTCTTTCTGAAATTTCCAAACACACAGAAGTTATGAAAAATGAAAGAACAAATAAAATAATAAACCCTAAAGTAATTAAAATTCTTCTTATTCTTTCTTTTTTCTTTAAAATACGACTTTCTCCTATGACATAACTGCTTTTTGTTCCGATTTTTCCGGGATAATATTTTGCAAAGCCATAGTAACTTTTTCGTTTTATAACATCTTCAGTTTTTTCGTGTTTACGAAAAATCATTGTTCGTCTCCAATCGTAACTAATGTATTATCAGAAGTTGTTTCTTCCGGTTTTGTTTCTTCAGGAATTTCTTCAAAACCTGTTTCCGGTTCGGTTTCTTCTTCGGTTTCTTCAGGAATATCAGGTGAACCCATATCTTCATCAAAATCTTCTTCAGGGCTACCTTCTATAAATTCTACTGTATTTTCTTCAGTTGTTTCGGGAACAGTTACATCATCGTTATCTGAATCATCTTCAATAACTGTACTTCCACCACCATCTGATGAACCTGAACCACTAGTGCCTTTATAAATATCAATTAAAGTTGTTCTTCCTTCTTCAAGAACAATATTACTTTCGCCATAGAGTTCATTTTGAAGTGTTTGTGCCGCTAATTGATAATCAACTACCCAAATCCACGAACCCATACTACCACTTGTTCTTGTTTCCGGTGTCGGAATCTGAAGTTCACTTCTTTCATAAAATGCCCAGCCATTAGTAATTGCTTTCATACCTAATGACAAAATTTCACTCTTTGAAAACCCTGTATATATATAAGGAAGTAAAACATTAAGATATTTGTTAAGGTCAGAAACAGATGCATTTGTTACTCTGTTTATCATAGCATTTATAACTTGTCTTTGCCTTCTTGTACGACTGACATCACCATCAGCATCGCATCCTCTTATTCTACAGAAAGCAAGAGCTTCTTCACCATTAAGAGTCACTCCATCACCATAAGGCATTGACAATTTATATCGGTTATTTGCATAATTTGCTTCGTACTTCTGCACATCAACAGTTATTCCGTCCATTGCTTCAATAATTGCCTTAAATGACTCGAAGTTTACCATTACAAAATCGTCAATTTCGATTTTATAGTTGTTTTCAATTGTATTAAGAAGTGTTTCCGGACCGCCCATTGAAAAAGCAGCATTAAGTTTTGCACAATAAGAGTTATTTTTTCCTTCAATGTAAAGATAACTGTCTCTCATAAAAGAAACTAATTTTATCTGTTTTGTCTTTTTATTAAGAGAAACAAGCATCATAACATCAGTATTACCGGTATTTGTACCCTGACGACTATCTGCACCTATAAGAAGAACATTAACAACATTTTTACTTGACATTTTTTGGTCATTTCCTGTTGTAGCCCAATTTTTAAGCGCATCTTTAAAGTTATTTGCGTTTACATCGCCATCAATATCGCTGAATTGTTCCTCTTCGTAAATAATATCGGTATATTCTTCAGGTTTACCCATCATATTAAATTTATTGTTGATAAAAATTCCTAAAGCAATACCAAGAATTATAGTAAATACAAGAAATACTGAAAGAACTTTCAAAAGTATCTGTCTTTTTTTAGGTAAATTATAAAACCATCTTAAAACAGGGTTACTACTTTGTTTTTTTCTTTCTTCTATATCAACAAATTTACCATTTTCTTTATACCTTGGTGGTGCAGGTTTTCTGTTTTCCACATTTTGTGAATTTCTTGAATTATTTACCTTTTGACCTGCATAATTCATTCTCTGTCCTGAACTTGTATTAGTAGAAACTCTTCTTTGTGGTGGTCTTTTTATTGTTTCTTCTTCTTCGATATCAATAAATCTGACATCAGAAGCCCTCTCGTGACTTAATGTTTCATTTAAACTACTGAAGTCACGAGAAACTTTCCTTCTATTACCACTTTCTGAATCTAATAAATCAAGGTAGGCTTCTAAATCTTCACTCAAGCCTTTGCCTCTGTTATTATCAGGCATTTATTATTCTCCTTCTTTTTCAGCTTCATCAGCTGTTACATCCTCATCATCCGGTGTGCCGATATCTTCGTTATCACCTGAAGTATCGCCTGCACCTTCTTCTGCACTACCGTCATCTTCAACGTCACCATTTACTTCTTCTTCGTCGTGTTCAGTAGTTGAAAGAGTAACTACCCTGTCTTCACCGGTTACTTTCATTACTTTAACACCTTTTGAAGGACGA
Source organism: Clostridia bacterium (assembly GCA_017437165.1). GTDB lineage: Bacteria > Bacillota > Clostridia > Oscillospirales > Acutalibacteraceae > DTU089. The sequence continues at coordinate 1,721 of JAFSBS010000088.1, read as the reverse complement.
GCGCAAACTCTGACTGCATCTGCAGGAATTCTTATAATAATACCATCCTGAGAAATAAGAATGATATCTTCATCATCATTGACAATACTTACTGCTGTAACGTCACCATATTTTTCTACATGGTAGTTTTTAAGACCTTTACCGCCACGGGATTGTAAACGATAATCTGAAATTTCACTTCTTCTACCGTAACCTGTCTCACTGACGGTGAGAACTTTACCACCTTCGTGAAGAACAGCAACACCTGCAACTTCATCACCCTCTTTAAGAGTAATTGCTTTAACACCTGTTGCAGTTCTGCCGAGAGGTCTTGCATTTGTTTCATTTATATGAATACACATACCTTTTTTAGTAGCAATAAGTAATTCATCTTCACCTGAAGTAAGTTTTACAAATGCCAATTCATCATCTTCACGGAGAGAAATTGCATTAAGACCATTTTTACGAATATTTTTATAAAGATTCAATGCAGTTCTCTTAATAAGTCCTTTTTTAGTGAACATACAAAGGAATTTTCCTTCATCATCAGAAGGAACACTTAACATTGCAGAAATTTTCTCACCATTTTCAAGTGGAAGTAAGTTAACAATATTCATTCCCTTACTGTTTTTACTGCCTTCAGGAATTTCATAACCTTTAAGACGGAATGCCCTGCCCTTTGTTGTTAAGAACATTACATAATCGTGAGAAGAAGCAATAAACATTGTTTCTGCAACATCATCTTCTCTTCTTGTCATACCCTTAACACCTCTGCCACCTCTGTGCTGAGCAGCAAATAAATCAACAGGCTGACGCTTGATGTAACCCATTGTAGTGTAGGTGTACATACAAGTTTCTTCAGGAATAAGGTCTTCAATATCAACCTCACCGCTGACATTTTCAATAGAAGTTCTTCTGTCATCTCCGAATTTATCACGAATAACTGAAATTTCTTCTTTAACAATTGAAAGAACTCTATCGTGAGAACCTAAAATTTCTCTGTATTCTTTAATTTTTTCTTCTAATTCATTTAATTCATTTGTGATTTTGAGAATTTCAAGACCAGCCAATTGACCTAAACGGAAAGCAACAATTGCAGTTGCCTGTGGTTCGTCAAAATCAAATTTTTCCATAATAGCAGCTTTTGCTTCTTGTTGACCGCCTTTACAAGCACGGATTGTTGCAATAATATCGTCAACAATATCAATTGCTTTTTTAAGACCATCTAAAATATGCTTTCTTTCCTCTGCCTTTTTTAAGTCGAATTGTGTTCTTCTTACAATAATTTCGCATTGGAAATCAATATATTGCTGTAAAATTTCTTTAAGTGTAAGAATTTTTGGCTCACCATTAACAATAGCAAGTAAAATTACACCAAAGGTAGATTGTAATTGTGTGTAAGAAAAAAGTTTATTAAGCACAACCTGAGCATTGGCATCACGCTTGATGTCGATTTCAATATGCATACCTGTTTTATCTGAAGAATAGTCGTTGATATCGGCAATACCTTCAACTCTTTTATCTTTAACAAGATCAGCAATAGACTCAATAAGTCTTGCTTTGTTAACCATATAAGGAATTTCGGTAATAATAATTTTAAATCTACCATTTTTACCTTCAACAATTTCAGATTTTGCTCTTACTACAACTTTACCACGACCGGTAGCATAAGCAGAACGGATACCTGCCCTGCCCATAATAATACCGGCAGTAGGGAAGTCAGGACCTTTGATATATTCCAT
>JAFSBS010000087.1 GCA_017437165.1 Clostridia bacterium | reverse complement strand
TTTGTTGATATGGAAGATGTTCTTTCTATCGGCGAAGGCTATATGCATAGAATTTTCAAAGATACTTTAGGAATTGATATTCCGCTCCCACTCCCAAGACTCACTTATAAAGAGGCTATGGAGCGCTATGGTTCTGATAAACCGGATACCCGCTTCGGTATGGAAATCTTTGACCTTACAGAAGAAGTTAAAAACTGCGAATTCTCAGTATTCACTTCTGCAATTTCAGGCGGTGGTTCTGTAAGAGGTGTAACTGCTAAAAATGCAGTAAATGTTTACACAAGAAAAGAAGTTGACAAATTAACTGAATTCGTTAAAGGTATCGGTGCTAAAGGTCTTGCTTGGATTCGTCTTACAGATGATGGTATTGCTTCGTCTTTTGCTAAATTTATGACAGAAGATGAAATGAATGCAATTCTTAAAAAAGCAGGCGCAGAAAAAGGCGACGTTGTATTTATTATCGCTGATACAAAAAATAATGCTGTTCTTTCTACTCTCGGCGCAGTAAGATGCGAGGCAGCTAAAAAGTTAGATATTATCGGTGATGGTTTCAATCTTTTGTGGATTGTTGAATTCCCATTCTTTGATTGGGATGAAGAAACACAGCAATTTGTCGCTATGCATCACCCATTCACCGCTCCGCTTGATGAATGTTTAGATTACCTTGAAACTGACAAAGGTGCAGTAAGAGCAAAGGCATATGACCTTGTTCTTAATGGTATCGAGCTTTCATCCGGTTCTATAAGAATTACTGATTCAGACCTTCAGGGCAGAATCTTTAAACTTTTAGGTTTAAGCGACGAAGAAGCACACCAGAAATTCGGATATCTTCTTGACGCATTCAAATTCGGTCCACCACCACACGGCGGTATGGGTATTGGTCTTGACAGACTTATTATGCAACTCTTAAAAGCAGAAAGTCTTCGTGATGTTATTGCTTTCCCTAAAGTACAGAATGCTTCAGAACCTATGACAGAATGTCCTTCACCCGTAGATGGTGTTCAACTTACAGAACTTGGTATTCAATTATTAGATATAAAAACAGAAGAATAATTCATTTTTTCAGGTGTTTTCAACTTAAATGTGTAAAAACACTTGAAAATACAACGAATTTAGTGTAAAATCAATGTGTATGAAATAAATTAAATTTTTCGGAGGAAAATATTTATGGTAACAGCAGGCGATTTTAAAAACGGCGTAACATTCGAAATGGAAGGTAAAGTTTATTCTATTATCGAATTCCAACACGTTAAACCTGGTAAAGGTGCGGCTTTTGTTCGTACAAAAATCAGAGATGTAATCAATGGTAGTGTTGTTGAAAAAACATTCAGCCCTACAGACAAATTCCCAACTGCTTTCATTGAAAGAAAAGAAATGGAATATTCATATGAAGACGGCGGTCTTTACTACTTTATGGACCAGGAAACTTATGATATGGTTCCTGTTGACGCTGCAAATCTTGACGACAACTTCAAATTCGTAAAAGAAAATATGGTTTGTAAAATCCTTTCTTACAAAGGAAATGTTTTCGGTGTTGAACCCCCAACATTCGTAACTCTTCAAGTTACACAAACTGACCCTGGTTTCAAAGGCGATACTGCTACTAACGCTACAAAACCGGCTACTCTTGAAACAGGTGCTGAAATTAAAGTTCCGCTTTTCATTGATGAAGGCGAAAGCATCAATATTGATACAAGAACAGGCGAATATCTTTCAAGAGCTTAATTCAATTTTTGTTTACAATAAAATATTTATTATATAATATTGTATATTCAAGGAGGTTTTTACTATGACACTTACAGAAAAAGTTGCTTACCTTAAAGGTCTTGCAGAAGGTTTAAATCTTGATAAAGATGCAAAAGAAACAAAACTTTTTGAAGCTATGTTTGACATTTTAGAAGATATGGCTCTTACAGTTAACGAAATAGATGAGGACCTTGCAGACGTTGAGGAATTAGTTGATTGCATCAACGAAGACCTTGACGAGCTTGAAGATATCATTTATGATGACGATTGCGACTGTGACTGTGGTTGCGATTGTGACGATTATGATTGCGACTGTGGTGGCGAACTTTACGAAGTTGAATGCCCATCTTGCGGAGAAGCAATTTTCATTGAAGAGAGTATGTTCGATGAAGAATATATCGAATGCCCTGAATGTGGCGAAAAATTAGAACTCGACTTTGATTTAGAAGATTGTGATTGCGACTGTGATTGTTGCGATGATGAAGACTAATTAAAAAACATTCAGATTTATTAAAATTGTTCTTTACAAATGAAAACATTTGTGATAAAATAACACAGTCCTTTTGACACGGTGTAAGGAGTAAACTCCAAGAGTGATTCACCTGCCTCACACTGAGTTGATTGGTAGAAAAAATTATGAGGTGAAAAAATGACACAATTAGAAAAACAAGCAATTATTAAAGAGTATGCTACTCACGAAGGAGATACAGGTTCTCCTGAAGTACAAATCGCTGTTCTTACAAAAAGAATAAACGATTTAAACGAACATCTTAAAGCAAACCACAAAGATCATCACTCACGTCGCGGTCTTCTTAAAATGGTAGGTCACAGAAGAAACCTTCTTGCTTACCTTCAGAAGAATGACATTGAACGTTACCGTTCAATCGTTGCTCGTCTTGGTCTTCGTAAATAATTGCACTATTCGGGGCAAACGGTTTTCCGTTTGTCCCGTTCGTAGTTTTTAAATGTTGTTATTAACCTGCTGTTTCGGGTATTAGCGATAAAGAAAAGTTTGAATATTTTTATATAAATTTGAATTTTTCTTTGTTGCTAAACCTCAGAAAACAAGTAGGAAATGATAGAAAAGACAGAAAAAAGAAAAAGAGGTAAAAGTTATGTTTAATGAATTCAGAACATTTGAAACAGAAGTTGCCGGTAGAAAACTCGTAATTGAAACCGGTAAAATGGCTGGTCTTGCAAATGGTGCTTGTCTTGTTCGTTACGGCGAAACAGAAGTACTTTGTACAGCTACAATGGCTCCAAAGCCAAGAGAAGGAGTTGACTTCTTCCCACTTTCAGTTGATTTTGAAGAAAAACTTTATTCAGTAGGCAAAATTCCAGGTTCTTTCGGCAGACGTGAAGGTAAAGCATCTGACAAAGCAGTTCTTACTTCACGTGTTATCGACAGACCTATTCGCCCACTCTTCCCAAAAGATATGAGAAACGATGTTTCTGTTGTTGCTACAGTTATGTCTGTTGACCCTGATTGTTCACCTGAAATTGCAGCTCTCTGGGGTGTTTCTACTGCTATTGCTATTTCAGAAATCCCGTGGGATGGCCCTGTTTCAAGTGTTTCTCTCGGTCTTGTTGATGGCAAATATGTTATCAACCCAAATCTTGAAGAAAGAGCAAAAACAGAAATGACTGTTACAGTTGCTTCAACTGATTCTCTCGTTGCTATGATTGAAGCAGGTGCAAATGAAATTTCAAACGAAGTTATGTTTGATGGTATTATGTTTGCTCATGAAGAAAATAAAAAGGTTGTTGAATTCATAAAGGGTATCGTTAAAGAAATCGGTAAAGAAAAGATTCCTTTTGAATCAAATGACCCATCAGAAGAGCTTTACGAAGCAATCAAAGCATTCGCTATTGAAGATGTTAAAGTTGCTCTTGATACAGATGACAAGAGAATCCGTGACGAAAGACTTCAACCAATTTATGACAGAGTTCATGCTGAATTTGATGAAAAATTCCCTGAAGAAGCTGCAAAAATTGATGACTGTCTTTACAAACTTCAGAAATTCATCGTTCGTCGTTGGCTTCTTGATGAAGGCAAACGTGTGGACGGCAGAGGTATTGATGAAATCCGTCCACTTAACGCACAGGTTGACCTTTTAAGCCGTGTTCACGGTTCAGGTATGTTCACTCGTGGTCAGACTCAGGTTCTTTCAATTGCAACTCTCGGTACTGCTCGTGATGCACAGATTCTTGATGGTATTGACGAAGAAGTTGAAAAGAGATATATCCACCACTACAATTTCCCTTCTTACTCAGTTGGTGAAACAAAACCATCTCGTGGTCCTGGCAGACGTGAAATTGGTCACGGTGCTTTGGCAGAGCGTTCACTCGTTCCTGTTATTCCATCAGTTGAAGAATTCCCATACACAATCCGTGTTGTTTCAGAAGTTCTTTCATCAAATGGTTCAACTTCACAAGGTTCAGTTTGTGGTTCTACTCTTGCACTTATGGCTGCCGGTGTACCTATTAAAGCACCTGTTGCCGGTATTTCTTGCGGTCTTGTTTCTGAAGGTGATCGTTTCATGACAATGGTTGATATTCAAGGTCTTGAAGACTTCTTCGGCGATATGGACTTTAAGGTTGCAGGTACTAAAAAAGGTATCACAGCAATTCAGATGGACTTAAAAGTTCACGGTCTTACTCCTGAAATCATTAAAGAAGCATTCGAAAAGACATATAAAGCTCGTTGCTATATTCTTGATGAAATTATGCTTCCTTGTATTGCAGAACCAAGAAAAGAGCTTTCTAAATATGCACCAAAACTCCTTTCAACAAAAATTGATGTTGAAAAAATCGGTGACGTTATTGGTAAACAAGGTAAAGTTATTCAGAAGATTTGTGCTGAATGTAACTGTAAAGTTGATGTTGAAGAAGATGGTACAGTTTATGTTACAGCTATTGATATTGACGATGCTAACCGTGCGCTCGATATTATCAACACAATCGCAAATGACCCGGAAGTTGGCGCAATTTACAAAGGTGTTGTTACTCGCCTTATGTCATTCGGTGCATTCGTTGAAATTGCTCCCGGTAAAGAAGGTCTTGTCCATATTTCAAAACTCGATGTTAAGAGAGTTGAAAAAGTTGAAGATTGCGTAAATGTTGGCGATGAAGTTATCGTTAAGGTTTCAGAAATTGATGACCAGGGCAGAATTAACCTTTCTCGTCGTGACGCTCTTATTGAAGTTGAAGGTCTTGTTCCTGAAAATGATGTTGAAGAAGACAGACCAAGAAGAAACTTCAACAGAGACAGAAGACCAAGAAGAGACTAATTCGGAGTGCGGAATTCGTAATTCAGAATTATAATAACAAGACACATCCTATCATTTTTAGTTGATACTTTAAATGATAGGATGTTTTATTTTATAGCTCTGATTCTATTTTTTAAAAAAATATGCTATAATTAAAAAAATTTTTAAAATTCTTGTAAGATTTTCTTTTTTGCGTAGTCTTATAAGTGAAAAGAGATGAAAGGGGTGATGAAGTGACCGATTTCGAGAAAGTTTACAAAGAATATTTTAATGATGTTTATGTTTATATAAAACGACTCTCGGGTAATGAACATATAGCAGAAGAAATAACAAGTGAGACTTTTTTTAAAGCCCTTAAATCAATTGATAGTTTTCGTGGAGAGTGTGAAATAAGGGTGTGGCTCTGTCAGATAGCAAAAAACAGTTACTACACTTATATAAAGAAAAACTCTAAAACACAGAATACAGAAGAAACCGAACTTATAAATCTGCCCAACAACCAAAACAATGTTGCTGATGAAGTTACAAGCAAATTACAGGCATTTGAAATACAAAAAATTTTACACGAGATAGATGAACCGTACAGAGAAGTTTTTATGTGGCGTGTTTATGCTGATTTGAGTTTCAAAGAGATTGCCGGTATCTTTAATAAAAACGAGAACTGGGCGTGTGTCACTTATCACCGTGCAAGAAAACTTATAAAGGAAAGATTGGAGGAAAAAGAAAAATGAAAAATGAATGTAAAATAATTTCAGACCTTTTGCCTTTATACTTGGAAAATATGGTGTGCGATGAAACCTCGGAATTTGTTAAAAATCATTTATTTGAATGTGAGAATTGCAGAAAAGATTTTGAAGCACTAAAAAATGGGGCTGATTTAAAAGAAGTTTTTAAAGAAGATGCTGAAAAACAACCGGAAAATATTAAACCATTCAAAAGAATAATGAAAAAAATGAATATGCAGGTTCACAGTATTTCTTATCTGTTAATTATATTCTTCATTTTCTTCGGTTTTCTTTCAATGAATAGCGCCAATGTTTTTTACAACAGTTTAATAATGCCGATTGTCGGTGTTTTCGGCTATATAATTTTCAGATTTAAGGCATTTTATAAATTACCTGTTTTACTTTTGGTAATAAACCTGTTAGCGTGTCTTTTTAACCTCGCAGATGTCGAATTTATAGACATATTTTTCTGGACCGCAATATTCACCGCATTTGTTGACGCAGGAATCATAATCGCATTTTTAATTCACTTTGCTTTCAGAAAGGAGAAATAATTTATGAAAAAGAAGATTTTAAAAGTTTTAGCATTAGTAGTAGCAATAGTTTTAATAATTGGTGTTGGTCTTTTTGCAAATGCACTGGTTGGTAACCCTGTTTCGAAGTTTTTAGCAACCAAAAGTGCAAATGAACATTTAGAAAAGAATTACAGCGATAAAGATTTTATAATCGAAGAAGTAACATACGATTTTAAAACCGGTAACTATTACGCTCGAGTAACTTCACCTACAAGTATAGACAGTCATTTTTCATTGTCAATCGATTTTACAGGCAAACTCGAGCTTGATTGTTACGATGATGTTACTACGGGTTGGAACACTGCAATGCGACTTGAAGACGATTACAGAAACGCAGTAAAAGCAATTACCGAATCAAAGGATTTCAGTGAAAAATATTTTATTGCTTATGGTGAAATTCCTTGTGTTTTAAGTGATTACCCAATAGATGAGGAACACCCCGAATATGCTTTACAAAAAGATGAACTTGTTATAGACAAAATTTATGACATAAAAGAAGTTGCCGCTAAACACGGTAAACTTGTTCTTTACGCTTATGATGATGAAGTAACCCACGAAAGACTCGCTGAATTACTTTTAGATGTAAAAAATAAATTTGACAAATCCGGCGTTACTTTTAAAGCAGTTGACTTTGTACTTGAGCCACCTAAAAAAGAGGGCGAACCTTATATGAGCGATGCCCAGATATCAATCAGGAATTTCTATTACAGCGACATTTATGAAGATGGTTTAGTCGAAAGAGTTAAGGAGGCTAATCAGAAAACAATTGAATATAATGCGGAGCAAGATAAAATTAAAGAAGCGGAGATTAGTAATTCGGTAGATCAGTAATTAACTCCTCAATTCAAAGAAATAAGAAACACGAAATTCACTAAATTGTGAATTTCGTGTTTTATTATTTTTGATAGCGAGGTGAAATCTATAAATCTAAAATCAATCACTTTTCTTTATATTCTTAACTATCTCAAATACTTTTTCTCTCTTAATAACAATCGCCACAAATACAACAAGCAATATTGCGTATCTTACAATAACTAAATTATAAAGACTCATTGCGAGTGCTGTGCAACCAATATAGGCAAACGAAATAACGAAAATCAATTTTTCATTATAAACACATTTTGTATTTAAATACGTTTTACTAATCTTACACATCAAAACATAGTGTGCAAAGGCAAAAAATACATAACACACAAGTGTTGTATAAGCCGCTGCCACATAACCAAAAACAGGTATAAATAATGCATTAAGAATAATATTTATCAGTGCTGTAACAACAGATGCTACCATAATAAGTTTATTCTTTTCAAAATAGAACTCTATATTTGCAAACATATGATAAAGAAACATAAAGAAAACACTTGCAGAAACTGGTGGTATAACCCAAACACCAGCCGAATATTCAGGTGGTGCAATAATCTTCATAAATTCTGGAGCTATAAGTATAGGTAAAACAGAAAATATTGCAAAACCCAATATCAAAAGCGATGTTGTTTTATTAATAACCTTAACATTTCCTTGCTTCAAATTTTGGTAAGTCCACGGAACATAAGAAGAGTTTATGCTGGAAAGAACAATATTCATAACTAATGAAAAAGTATAAGCAACACTATAAATAGCAACTGCAGACTCACCAACAATTCTTTCAATCATAACTCTATCTGATTGAGCCAAAACTATAGTAGAAAGATAATGTGGAATCAACGGAATATTAAACTTCAATGCAAACATCCAATATTCTTTATTAAAAAGTTTTTTGCCTCTCGCCACATTCAAAACATAAAAGAAAAAACCAACACAAACATTAATAACTGCTGCGGATAAAATTCTTGCGATTCCCTTTTCTTCTGCCAAACTAACAGCAAACAAACCAATAACAGGTGATATAACCGTTATTCCTATTGTCACACTCACAAGGGCAATATACCTAAATTGATATCTTTGTCTTGCAGACCAGAATGCCAATGCAGGTGCAGCCAGGCACTCAGCAAAAATTGTAAGCATTAAAAGTGTAGAAAGACCTGTTAATTCATTTATGTATTCCCTGAACGGCAAATACAGGCAAAGCAACAATAGTGTAACGACAGATGATAATCCTTGCATAGATGACACATATCTATTCCTATCTTCAGGATACTTTGTCATACCATTATTAAAAACGCCATAAGCCAAATTTAGCGTAGCAAATATGCTTATTATCTGATACCACGACTGAAATACTGAAAACTGTCCATATTGTTCCGTTGTAAGAAGCCTTGTAAACAAAGGTGTCGGTACTAACGAGATGCCTTTTTGAAAAAAGCCGGAAAATGCAAACCAAATTGAACATTTGGCTGCAACCGGCATTGATTTATACTTTTGAATAAGTTTTTTCATACTTATTGTCCTTTTCCTATCAACATTCAATTTTTATCCAGTTTTCAGGATAATAATTTGGATGCGATTTTTCAAATTCAGCCCCCAAATAACTTGGTGCCAAAACGAAGTTTTTTTGACCTAAATAAGCTCCCCACCAAGAAAATGACGAATTTGCCACAATGTTTGCTTTACATTTGCTCATTAAATAAATATCTTTCCAAGCATCTTTTTTCGAATTACCGTCAACAAACAAAAAATCTTCGCCTGTAAATTTTTTCTTACACCAATCAATATCATCTGAAAAAACAAAAAACTTACAATTTGTATAATTATCTCTTATATAATCAATAGCATTTTTATAATACTGTGTTTCAGACAAGTCAACAAAATAGGAAGGGTTATTACCACTTAAATAATCACCACGTCTAACGTGTACCGATACAGAAAAACTTTCTTCAATATCTTTCAAATACTCTTTGCTTTTCTCGTCTTGAGGAGAAGGTAAAGTCATTTTTTGTCTTATAACTTCCTCACACTCTTTAAAGAAATTTTCGCTTTGCCAATAACCTGAAAGAAGTGAGTGATTCTTAATTTTTGCGTTCATATAATCTCTTTCTAAAATACGATTTTTGCGTCTCTGAAAAAGTTGTTTGGAAAAAAGAATAAAACATACCTTGGCTAAAAAATCTCCGTATTTTAGTGATTCAAAAAATGTTTGCTTTGTAAGTTCTATTCCTAAAACTTCTTCTAATTCAATAGTACTAAAATTTTTTTTAAGATAATACGAAACTTCTGCCTTTATTTCATAAGATGGGTATTTCTTTTCTAACATTAATAGAAAGGCATACTGAAACATCTGATTGCCTAACCCGCCTGAAAATTTTACATATATCTTCTTTTTCATTGCAAACTTAATTTCCTTACAAACATAATTTTATGATAGAACACATAATTATTCAATAATTTTTTCCACAAATCTTTCGGCGAAACTTTTGAACAATTTGATTTAAAACATATTCACCTAACTGTCGGCTTCTTCCATACAATCTAAAATAATATAATAATTCATCCATTTCTGCTTTTGGTGCCTCTGATACTTCCAGCGTATCATACAAAAATAACTCTTCGCCTGAAACGCCCTGAATAATATTCTCTTCATGTGGTTTAAAATCAAGCGAAAATCCTTTCAAAACCTTATATGGTAAAGATTTAGTTGTTACAACATAACGCTTACCTAAATACCCTTTGCGGCTACCATACAAATCCATACAATATTCTTCAGGTTTAATACCATTTATATCGTCATTCATAATTCTTTCAAAAAACGCATCGTATTTAACTATAAACTCATCATCGAAATCAGGTAAAATAAAACCTTTTTTTACTCCTTGCATCATAGGAATTTGCAAACAAGTATTTTTTTCACTACAATGCTCACCGACATCAGAAAAGCATGTGCTGAAGGCTGTATATGGATATACAAAAAATTTGTTTTTTTCAATACAATACTTTATATGATATTTGAGCCATGAGGTTTTTGGCCAAGAACTAACAAAACCAGGAATATCTTCCTGTGCGACAAATTCTTCCGAATTAGATTTATACCATTCTACAAACTCATTCCATTGATTTTTCATCCAAATTTGACCCCAAGACTGTGCAAATTGTAAAAAGTACACATCGTAAGGAGAACACTGTGGTTGAAATGGTAACTTTGCATTTACATTCCATAAATGATTATACAGTGAAATACCTGCTATTCTGTCATCAGATTCATATTTAGCAACAGTCTCCTTCATATACATATAAAACCCCGGAGCTACCACTATATCATCTTCAAATACAGCAATAGCATCATAATCTTTTAAAAAATTTCCACAACTCAATATATGATTTCTTAACCCAAGTCTTTCAGGATATGTTTTTACTATTTTCTCACCGAAATCC